>CAZBUT010000024.1:0-10961 GCA_964495165.1 uncultured Muribaculaceae bacterium
TAATTTACACCTGAAGTCGGGTAGGCAATATCATTAAGCGTATTATATTCATATAATGATGTCACCTGTCCAAGGTTGTAACTACACTTGTCTCTGTCTGTTTTTGAAAAGTCGGTGACATTACTTTGGTAAAAGCGATCATGCAGATATCCATACCCTGCTCCAAATTCAAATTTGCCACTACGCCCTGAAGCAACACAATAAATGAGTTTGGCATAAAATTCCGAATTAGTAATAAATGTAGGCATATTATCCTCATAAAAAAGATTATCGCTTTCATAAAATTTGTGACGAGACACTACAGTTTGAAACTTCAAATATGAAGGGACTGCAGAACGCAGATACATTTTCGCATTAAATTCCCCGGCCAAATAGCTCTGCCCTATCCACGCATTAACATTTGCGCCAAATGAATTGAAACTAAGCGTGTTATATCCGCCCGACATAAACAACATGCTATTTGTCGAAGATGAAATATATCCGCCAAATCCAATACGGTAATTATCTTTAACCGAGGCCTTCAAATCAAGCGCAAATAATCCGTCATTTTCGTCATACTTAGCTTTTGGCAAAAGATTTGACAACTTTCCTGGAGTTATAGCCCGATAGTAAGCATCTTTGGCTCGCTCAATCCCAAAAGTATCGGCTTTGTCCTTTGTGAATACATATTTTATATAGTCATTTTGCGAAGGCGTGCCACCAACAACATTTACTGAATCAAATATTACATACGGAGTACGGGATTTAAACACCTTGCGGCTTAACTCTCGCGCCGCGTCAGGTATCGATGACACCACACGGCTCTTTATTGAATCAATCATCTCCATTGCACGGGTATATCCTACATCATATATCGCTTGAGCCTTAGGAAAATCCAATAACCCATATTGTTCAAGATTTAACCTGATGTATATACCGTCTTCAGGACTCACCGGCTTAGTATTTCCCTGCATAATCATATCATCAAGCTGCTCAATAATATCATTGGTTTTAGGCGCACTATCGGGCGATGACACATCTACTCCAATAATAATAGACGGCGCAAAATCCTCTTTCATCACATCAACCGGAAAATTGTCATATATGCCACCGTCATAAACCAACACGCCATTCATTTCTATCGGATAAAATACCACCGGAAATGTCATCGAAGCCCTTATTGCATCACCTAAATCACCACTACGACATACAATTTTACGCTTGTGAGTCACATCAGAAGCAACACACCTGAACGGGACATATAAATTGTCGAAATCTCCGCCACATTGCGCTGTATATGCCGAGAACAACTCCATGAACACAAAATTCATCGGCAGAGGGTTTATTAAGCCTTGAGGCAGAATTGAGCTGACTTTAGCGGAATCAGTATTGCCGATACTAAAATGAACCAATGCCGGAGTCGGCTCATTCTTTGCAAAATAGTATGTAAGTTTCTCGTCAATCTGTCCTGTTGACCAATTAGCAAAATCGGGAGATTGCAACAAAGCCATCATCTCAGCAGGAGTGTAACCCGAAGCGTACAATCCACCTACAATAGCCCCCATTGAAGTCCCTGCCACATAATCAATCGGGACACCATTCTCCTCCAACGCTTGAATCACACCAATATGAGCAATACCTTTGGCTCCGCCTCCGCTCAAAACCAACCCTACCGATTGTCTGCTTGACGGCCCTGCTTGTGTGACAAAAGGCATCAACACTATAACAATCAGTATTATAATCAACAGTGCTTTTTTCATATAATCACAAAACTTATTGTTGATATCAAAATTACAACAACTTCACCACTCCGCCAAGTCTATAGGTAAAACATTCCAACATATATACCAAAAACAATAACAGCGACGCTTTGTTCTTTAAGCATCGCCGTTCTATAATATTTTCAAGAATTATTTCTTGATGTTGGGGTCTTCAAGACCATAACCTTTGCGTTTGTTTTCCAATTTGAGAAGGAAACCTATAATAAACGCTAATACGCCAAAAGATGAGAATATCAACATCGGGTAGAAATATCCACCGGTTGAGTCAAGCACCACTCCAATCAACAACGGAACAAGACACAAGCCGATGTTCTGCACCCAGAATATGAGGCAATAGGCACTTCCCAAGATTTTTTCATCTATAATCTTAGGCACCGAAGGCCACAATGCCGCCGGGACAAGAGAGAAACTGACTCCAAGTATTACAATCAATGTAACGGCCAACCACTCATAGGGGAACAATGGTAATAAGAATGCAAAACTCAAGTGGCATGCAATCATTATTAACGCGCCTAATATAAGCATTGACGCTCCTTTGCCTTTATGATCAAGGAAAATACCTAACAAAGGGGTCAAGCACATTGCGAGAATGGGGAAACAGCTGAATAATTTAGCGGCTTTGCCCGCGTCTATACTCAATGTTACCTCAAGGAAGTTAGGAGCATAACGCTGGAATGGGAATATTGCAGAATAATACAATACACACATCAGTGCTACCAACCAGAACATTTTGCTTCTGAATATTTTGTCAAGGTCACTGATATGAAACTCTTCATCTCCGGCTTCATCGGTTTGCGCTCCTGTTTGCTTATCAAGTTTTGTATCCATCAAACAGAATACGCTGTAATTAATAAGACCAATGATCAATAATACCGTGCAGAATGCGACAGGTGCTACCACCGAGCCGTCAAACATATTTGAGATTTCAGGAGCAAGCCACATAACAGCAAACACACCAAGGCGGGCAATCGCCATTTCAAGCCCCATTGCAAGAGCCATTTCTTTCCCTTTAAACCATTTTGCGATCGCCTTTGAAACTGTTGTACCGGCCATTTCACAGCCACAGCCAAATATCATAAATCCGAAACATGCCATTTTGGCACTGCCAGGCAATTCAACCCACCATGAGTTGAGCCATTCGCAAAAAGCTGTTGTTTGAAACCAATCGGTAATACCGATATATTTAATACCTGCCCCCAACACCATTAATGTGGCCGACAATACACCGGTGTACCTGATTCCCATTTTATCGAGAATAATACCGGCAATAATTAGAAAGCCAAACACGTTGAGGATATACTCCGAAGAAGCATACGTACCAAATGTCGCACTGTCCCAACTGCGAGATGTCTCAATCAGAGACTTCAACGGTGACATAACGTCGACAAACATGTAGGCAAAGAACATCATCAAGGCGATAAGCCACAAAGCGGTCCACCTCGCCCAAGCCTTATCGTTCAAGGCCATTTTAATTGTTTCTGTCATTTTATGATTAGTTTAAAATTAGTTCAATAGCTACAAAGTTACGTAAAACATGCGTTTGGTGAAAATTTTTTCTTAATTTCGTGTCGCAAACATTTTATTAATAAAAAAAATTCCTCAATGTATGACAAATTCACAACCCTACACTTTTGACCGAGTTGTACGTCTTGTAATAGGAATTACTGTCTTTGCAGGCGTACTATGGTTGCTAAATATATTAAAAGGCGTTTTGTTGCCTTTCTGCGTAGCTTGTCTTGCAGCATATATGTTTGAACCGCTTGTCTTGTTCAATAAACGCATGCTACGGGTTAAAGGTCGGGCACTGGCGATTTTTACAACGTTGCTCGAAGCCGCTACGATTATAGGCGTATTAGGCTATTTTATATTGCCGATGATATTTGAGGAATTTCATCAAGGAGCCATACTGCTTAAAAACTATGCTCAAAGCGATTCAGTGCCATTGTTACCCGACAGTGTACACGATTATATCAAGCGTAGCATCGATTTCAGCTATATTGCATCATTGCTCACCCGGCAAGACTGGTTGTATTTAGCTGAAAAGAGCCTGTCATTTTTAAGTAGCGGAGTGGATATAATTATCGGTATTGTCGGCTGGTTTATTGTATTCTTGTATTTAGTGTTTATCATGCTCGATTACGATAAACTCAGCATGGCAATGTATCAGCTCATTCCACCAAAATATCGTGGAATTACATCTAAAATAGGCAATGACATCAAAACGAGCATGAATCAATACTTTCGCGGACAAGCATTGGTAGCTACATGCGTAGGTGTTTTATTTTGTATCGGATTCCTTATTATTGACTTGCCAATGGCGATTGCATTAGGGCTGTTTATTGGCATTCTCAACATGGTACCATACCTTCAGCTTATCTCCATAGTGCCCACCACGATGCTATGCATGATATATGCAGCCGACACAGGAGGCAGTTTTTGGAATATGTTCTGGCTATGTATGGTAGTATATGCAGTGGTTCAAGTGATACAAGACTTCTTTCTTGTACCTAAAATCATGGGCAAGTCAATGGGCTTGAATCCGGCAATTATATTGTTGTCGTTATCAATATGGGGCACACTGCTGGGATTTCTCGGACTAATTATCGCATTGCCGTTGACTACCCTTCTTCTCGCCTATTACAACGAATATGTCATAAATGCTAAACGTTGAGTAATTCTCGTGCCGTTTCGAGATCTCGTTCAAAAACCATGAGACGTATCGCTCCAAGTGTAGTGACTGTAATCGGATATACCGACGACATTATCTCATTGTTAATTATACATGGTATTCCATTTGTTTCCAACACACCCTTAGCGATATAGGCTTCCGCATCAGAGTAATACTCATTGAGCAGTACCAAATCTGAATCTTTTCCCTTTTTCATAGCTGTAAAATAAATAGTTATTTATAAATTTTCCGTCGGTTTAGTTCTGACTGATAACGTCGAGCATTATTCAAGTGGGTCGTATAATCAGTCGCAAAATTATGATAACCCGAGAAATCCTCTTTGGCGCACATATATAAGAAACTATGCTGTGGCGCGTTCAAAACAGCATCAATAGTAGTCTTCTCAGCGATGCGTATCGGTCCCGGCGGCAATCCAACATGTTTATATGTGTTATAGGGCGACTCCACTTGCAGGTGGTTATGGTTAATGCGTCGTAATGAGAAATCGCCTACTGCAAATTTCACTGTCGGATCGGCTTGCAACGGCATTGACTTTCGCAATCGGTTGAGATACAAACGAGCCACCATTGGACGTTCGTCAACTTTGTTGGTTTCTTCTTCAACAATTGAAGCCAATGTCGCAACCTTTACGGGATTCAACCCGAGTGTTTTTGCTTTTGCTCTACGTTCATCATTCCAAAACTTGTTTCTGTACTCTAATAAACGTTTAACAACACGTTGTGGTTCAGAAGACCAATAAAATTGGTATGTGTCAGGGAAAAATGCAGCAGGATAATATTCTTTTTGAGAAAATCCGGCATTGGGCAATACCGAATCACATGCAACAAGAAAATCCTCCTCGTTCCACTCCATGCGGTCGGCAATTTGCGATGCAAGTTGTGAAAGTGTCCGGCAATTATTTATCGTTACATTTATGGGAGACTGTTGACCGCGCTTCAATCGGCGGGCAATATCCAATTCCTTATCTCCCGAATTTATATAATAAGCGCCATGAGCGACCTTAACCTGCCCCTCGGCAACCTTCCACATTGTAAACACTCGTGAGCCTGATTTATCACCAAGCCTCGAAACGAGAGAGTCCTTCAAGGATTCATCAGTCGCACCACCCGGGACATACAACCATTGCGATTCACCTCGATAGGTATTTGATATATACATGTACCCAATAATACACGTTGTAATAATCACGCCTCCTATTATCAGAAGCGACAATACTATGCGGTTACGCTTACTTTTCGTTTCATTCTTCTTTTTCATATCACAAATGTAATGAAAAAATCTCATATCTCAGCTTTGCCTCCTATTCAAAACAAGACATCATTTTGATTATTATTGTTTGTCGCAACTGAATATCCACAATAAATAACGGCACTTATACCGAGACTAAAACGTTATAACAAAAAGGCGCACCGAAAAAGGCACGCCTTATATTATGATTTGAAATACAAACGTTACTTGATTTCAACCGGTTTTGATGCCGGCGACTCGTTGTTTACACGGTCAAGAGCAGTAACAATATATACGCCTTTGTCTTTTGTCACAAATTCATTTCCGGGAGTTACGACTACAATTGCAGAAGCATCTTCGAGATTGATCGATTTTTTATCGGCAAATCTATATACAACATATTTAATCACATCGGTAGCCTTATTTTCTGCCACAGCTGAATTCCAAATCAATTTACCCTCCTTAGCCTTTACTTCCACTGCAGCCGGAACAGCCGTAGAAATCCATGGATAAGACGGCACTATAGCAATCGTCGACTGATATTTTTGCTCAAGTGAATCGGCAACGCCTTTATAGTTACGAGTAATTGAATAACCGGGCCACCAACAATTTCCTTGTATGCCGTCAATGCGTGAAAGTTCTATTTTGTGGCGCAACTGAGTATCTTCGGTCGAGGGGGCAAGATCTTTTTTATCCATAGTCTTATTTACCGACTGTCCAACATACATGTGACGACCATTATTATTTTTAGCCCACCAATCATTCAAAACAAGATGAGATGCAAGTTTGTGTTCAAGTTCCCAATAAAGTTGTGGCATCATATAATCCACCCAACCTTTTTCAGTCCAAAGAAGAACATCGGCATACAGCGCATCATAATTTTGTAACCCATTGGTTTCGCTGCCTCGTGGATCTGATTTTTTATTACGCCATATTCCAAACGGGCTGATGCCAAGACGCACCCAGGGTTTGCTCGCTTGAATTGTGCTATGAAGCAATTCTATAAGCTGATCTACGTTTTGACGACGCCAATCACCTCGATCCATACCATTGCCATATACTGCGTATGATTTATCATCGGGAAATTCTACTTTTGCAATCGGATAGGGGTAAAAATAGTCGTCCATGTGAATAGCATCGACATCATAGCGTGAAACAATATCATTGACAACTTTTGCAATAAATTCACGATTTTCAGGCCAACCCGGATCAAAATATAATTGTGAACCATATCTCACGAAGCGCTCAGGATATTGATAGAAGATGTGATTGACCGGAAGTTCCTCATTTTCAGACGTAGTCACACGATAGGGATTAAGCCAAGCATGAAGCTCCATGCCTCGTGCGTGACATTGATCAATCATAAACTGAAGAGGATCCCACATTGGGATTGGTGGCACTCCTGATTTCCCTGACAAAAATCTACTCCAAGGTTCATAATTTGACACATACAATGCATCGGCCGATGGACGCACTTGCCATATAACAGCATTACAACCGGCCTTTTGCAACAAATCAAGTTGCTCAATGAGGTAAGCTTTATTCTCGTCTGTTGATTGTTTAGAATATTGCCATTGATTTATTGTGTGCATCCATGCACCGCGAAACTCGCGTTTAGGATTTTGCGCAAAGACCGACATCGTTGCAACTGCAACCAATGCCAATGTTAAAAGTTTTCTTTTCATTGGTTTTACATTATTTAGGGTTAGAATTATATTACTAACGCGAAGTTAACAAATAATCTCGACATACTCTGCATTTAAGTCAATACCAAAAGTATTTAGGTATGTCCCCATTTACAATCTTTAACGATAGCCCCATGTTTTACACTCATATGAGCAGTTGCAAGTGTTTACACAGCCTATTTAATTACGGAAAAAATTACCTAATTTGTCTGAACGTCCGATTTTTTGTACTTTTGCACCGAAATAATAAATAATAAACCAAATTTCATGAGTTACAATTTATTAAAAGGAAAACGTGGTATCATCTTCGGCGCACTCAACGATATGAGTATTGCGTGGAAAGTAGCCGAGAAGGCTGTAGAAGAAGGTGCAACTATCACACTTAGTAACACCCCGGTAGCTGTGCGCATGGGTGATGTTAGCAAACTTGGAGAGAAACTCGGAGCAGAAATAATTCCTGCCGACGCCACAAACGTTGAAGACCTTGAAATGGTCTTTCAAAAATCAATGGAAATACTCGGCGGCAAAATCGATTTTGTATTACACTCTATAGGAATGTCGCCAAATGTGCGCAAAAAGCGTGTATATGACGATCTTGATTATGATTTGTTAAATAAAACACTTGACATTTCAGCTGTTTCTTTTCATAAGATGATTCAAGCTGCAAAGAAACTTGATGCCATATCAGAATATGGTTCTATCGTTGCACTCAGCTATGTAGCAGCTCAACGCACATTCTTTGGATACAACGACATGGCCGACGCCAAAGCTTTGCTTGAATCAATCGCTCGCAGTTTTGGTTACATTTATGGACGTGAACACCACGTGCGCATCAACACAATTTCTCAATCGCCAACAATGACAACTGCCGGTTCTGGAGTAAAAGGCATGGATAAATTGTTTGACTTTGCCAACCGTATGTCTCCGCTCGGCAATGCATCGGCCGATGAATGTGCCGACTATTGTATTGTCATGTTCTCAGACTTGACCAAAAAGGTTACAATGCAAAACCTATATCACGACGGAGGATTCTCCAGCATGGGCATGAGCCTTCGCGCAATGGCTGCATATGAGAAAGGTCTTGAGGAATATATGGATGAAAACGGGAAAATAATTTACGGATAATCGATCTTTTTCATAATAATAATACAAATGGGATGCCGCGCTGAAGTGATTTCACCGCGGCATTTTTTGCAAGAAGACCTCTTAATCGTCAATATCAGGAGTTACAATCATTGCGGTTTCGACCTTGCCCGAAGGTATATCTTCAGCACTTTCGACAACCATTACAGTATAATCGATATATGCTATAGCCGGAGCATAATTCACTGCAAGCACCGACCCTCTCATCTGCAACAGATGACGTCCGGTCATCAAATTTCCTGTAGTTATTGCAAATGCAAATGGAGGGATATTGGTTGTTTCCACATACATTCTGTCCCAGAAATAATTAACCGAAGCCAAAGCAACTTTGTTCTTGGGATCAATAGGTGTTATGCTTATACTATCGATACCCAACGTATCTCCTTGCACAACATAAATAGTTCCGTCAACAATTTTACACCCCGATGTTTCAATCCCGATTTTCACCTTAGGAAAATCATCATCGTCATCACATGAAACAAATAACAATGGCAATGCCATTAACAAATAAATCAACTTTTTCATAATATCAAATCTTGTTTGTTTATAGTTTTATGTCTATAAAACACGACACCCCTATTTTAGTTCATTGTATTTGCTAAATCATTTTACTTTTTTACAACATAATCATATAATTTCAAATACGATTCAGTCATTTGGTCGATAGTGTAGTGAGTCACTGCCTGCTTGCGACTATTCATTGAATAATTACGGTAATCATTCATTATTTTCTTTATCGAATGTAAGACTTCTCCCATATCATCAATATTGACAACGATACCGGCTTCGGGCGAAACAACCTCGGGTAATGCTGTCGCATCATTAACAATCACAGGCGTACCGCATGACATAGCTTCAATTGTAGTCATACCAAATGTTTCTTCTCGTGATGGGTTGATAAATATGTCTACCGACGAATACAATTTTGCCAATTCTGTGAGTTCCGTTATTCGGCCTATGGTAATTAAATTTTCGGGACATTTATTTTTTTGACTTCGGGCTAAATCTCCGGCAATTAAAATCTTAGCGTTAGGCAATGACTCCGCCAATCGTAAAAAAAAATCAAAATTTTTTTGTCCTTTCCAATTTGATGCCACCCCTAAAATTTTTATTTCATCATTACCTTTCACAGCCGACGGTCTGAATATATTTTGATCAATACCGTTAGGAATGATTCTCATAGATATATCGCCCCAAAAGGATTGTTTCACCTCTGCCGCAAGCCATTGTGACACAGGTACTATGGCGAGATTTTTTACAGAAGTAAACGCCTTGATTTTAACTTTAAAATTACGTTGTGCTTGAGATAATATGCTTTGAGGATATGTTTTATAAAACTCACAATCGGCACAACTATTCTGCCATTTATAGCATTTATTTGCAGAGTAATAACAACAATGTCCGGTGTAAGTCCAACAATCATGCATAGTCAATACTACCGGAATATTCTCTCGACTCAACCACTGCATTAGCAATGGATAATTTATGTAATAACCATGTAGATTATGCAAATGCACGACATCGGGAGCAAATCGTTTTAATCTTTTAATTAAGCGTTGGGTAGCATAAGTAGAATACAATCCCGCCGAATCTGTCATGCGACTCATCACAGCATGAAACAGCATATCTGCCTTATTCCCTACACGATAATACGATAAGTCATCTTTGGGAGACTCCCCTCTACCATATACCGGAAACACATCATCTCCTCTGTGCTTTGCAGCCCTACATATCTGAGTCATTATACGGCCGGGAGCATTATCAGCCGAAACAACCGTATTTATCGCTACAATTTTCATATTATGCAAAAATAGTCAATTAACAGAATATTTCAAAGAATCATGATGTAATTGGTCTATTTCAAAAACCGCAAACCATTATCATTTGTTATATCGATAAACACACACTTAATATGAAAAGCACTATGATTACAATCGTTTTTGCTCACCCGTGGCACGGCAGTTTCAACCATGCCATATTGCAAGCTATCACTGCTAAACTTGACAATGAAGAGCTTGACTACCAAATAATCGATTTATCTCACGACGGTTTTAACCCGTCCATGACAACCGATGACTTGCGCCTATACAGCCGCGGCCAGACAAACGATCCTGTCACCAAAAAGTATAAAAAAATTTTGCAACATACCAATGAAATTATTTTCATATTCCCTATATGGTGGGGAATGTTGCCTGCCAACTTAAAAGGTTTTTTCGATAAAGTTTTATTGAAAGGCGGGGCTTTTGATTATGACCCATACGGGAACATGTTGCCGGGGCTTAAAATCACCCGCACGTTGATTATCACGACTTCTCAGGGCGACTCTGATATATATCGTCCATATATCGAAGGATACCTAATCCCTTACCTTCTCAATTCAGTAGGCATGACCGGCACAGAATGGCACAATTGTGAACGCTCCTCACATGGACCGGAAGAAAACCGCACCGATTTTTT
>CAZBUT010000025.1:0-10493 GCA_964495165.1 uncultured Muribaculaceae bacterium
ATGTGGAATATGTTATCGATGACAACAAAATCAAGATTGTTGACGAGCAAACAGGTCGTATCATGGAAGGTCGCCGGTATAGCGACGGTCTTCATCAGGCAATCGAAGCTAAAGAGGGCGTGAAAGTTGAGGCTGCAACGCAAACATTTGCGACAATCACCCTCCAAAACTATTTCCGCATGTATCATAAGCTCGCCGGTATGACCGGTACGGCTGAAACAGAGGCGGGTGAGTTTTGGGATATATATAAACTCGATGTTGTGACAATTCCCACAAATCGTCCGGTGGCGCGTATCGATATGAACGATCGCGTATATAAGACTAAAAAAGAGAAGTATGCCGCTGTGATTGATGAGATTGTAGGGCTTGTAAATCAAGGTCGCCCTGTGCTTGTGGGTACAAC
This sequence comes from uncultured Muribaculaceae bacterium, assembly GCA_964495165.1. GTDB lineage: Bacteria > Bacteroidota > Bacteroidia > Bacteroidales > Muribaculaceae > RGIG4079. Next base: position 404 of record CAZBUT010000025.1, read on the forward strand.
GTCGGTAGAAATATCTGAGTTGCTCAGCAAGATGTTGACTATGCGCAAGATACAACACAATGTGTTGAACGCCAAGTTGCATCAGCGCGAGGCCGAAATTGTTGCGCTTGCTGGTAAAGCAGGCACAGTGACAATCGCTACCAACATGGCAGGTCGTGGTACCGACATCAAGTTGCCCGCAGAAGTGAAAGATGCCGGAGGTCTTGCTATTATCGGTACTGAACGTCATGAGTCTCGTCGTGTCGACCGTCAGTTGCGTGGTCGTGCAGGTCGTCAAGGCGACCCGGGTTCATCGGTATTCTATGTGTCGTTTGAAGACCAATTGATGCGCCTTTTTGCCACCGACCGTGTGATGAAGATGCTTGACACTCTCGGATTGAAAGAGGGTGAAATGATTGAGTCTAAAATGGTGACACGTGCAATCGAAAATGCGCAGAAACGTGTTGAGGAAAACCATTTCGGCGTGCGTAAACGTTTGCTTGAGTATGACGATGTGATGAACAAGCAACGTACTTATATCTATTCTCGCCGTAATCATGCTTTGCTTGGCGAACGTGTGGGAATCGATATTGCTAACATGCTCTATGATACAATTGAGAATATTGTAAATACCTATGATTCGCCCAACGACTATAGCGAGTTGTCTCTTGAATTGTTTAAGCTACTCACAATAGAGACTCCGTTTACAGAAGACGAGTTCCGTAACATGAGCAAAGATGATGTTCTCGAGAAGATTCATCAAGCCGCCAACGAGTCATTCCAACGCAGAGGTCAAAACATTATCAATGTAGCGTTGCCTGTCATAAATCAGTGGGCTGAAACTCACGAACTTAAAGGCAAGATTATTGTGCCGATAACCGACGGCCGCAGATTGTTTAATCTTCCTGTTGATATCAAAGACGCCTATGAATCGGGTTGTAAGTCGATAGTTAAAGAATGGCACAAGGCTATATTGCTTGTTACCATTGACGAACTTTGGAAAGAGCATTTGCGTGAACTTGACCAATTGCGTCAGTCGGTACAGAATGCTTCTTACGAACAAAAAGACCCGTTGGTGATTTACAAAGTTGAATCATTCCACATGTTTGAGTCGATGCTTAATAATTTGAACGTTAAGGTTATGTCGGCACTAATGCGTGGTCAGATACATGTTGTTCAGCAACGCCCGGCAGAAGATGCTGCCAATGCCGACCAGCCCCAACATCCTCGTCAGCCGCAAGTGCGTGAGGCTACGCCTGAACGTCCTACCGACTATTCGCGCTACCGCACCTCTAAAGAGGAAAATCTTCCGGGGGAAGCAGCTCAGCGTCAAGCAGCCGGTATGCCTCAAGGACAGCGTCCACGCCCTGAACCAATTAAGGCCGGACCTAAAATCGGTCGTAATGACCCATGTCCGTGCGGCAGTGGCAAAAAGTATAAAGCCTGCCACGGCAAAGGCCTGTAAGGAACAGTCCTGAATATTTGTCCAAAAAGTAGATATTGTGAATCAGCCTGCATGTGTGACATGTGTGGCTGATTCTTGTTTTAAATGTTTTGATATTTCGGTATTTATAAGTAGATTTGTGCCAGTAATCTTTAGCCCTGAACACATGAACCGACGAGAGATGTTAAAGAAAACCGGAGCGGTGATTGCCGGAGCATCACTGCTTGGAGTTGATGCATTTGCTCAACAACCCGATAATGATAATACAGAACCGAAACAACGCCGAGCTTTGATTATAGGGGCGCACCCCGATGACCCTGAAACCGGGTGTGGCGGCACGATGATTTTGCTTAAACAAGCCGGATATGAGGTCGTGTCGATATATATGACTCGTGGTCATCGAGGTATTGAAGGCAAGACTCTTGACGAGGCGGCATCTATACGCACCCGTGAGGGGGAACAGGCTTGCGAGATACTTGGTGCGCAACCGGTTTTTATGTCTCAGATAGACGGTGATACAGAGATAAATAAATCGAGATATGCCGAAATGCGCTATTTGATAGAGTCATATTCTCCTGATATAGTATTTACTCATTGGCCAATCGACTCACACCCCGACCATCGCGTTTGTTCTTTGTTGGTATATGATGCGTGGCGCAGACTTGATTACGGTTTTGAATTATATTATTATGAGGTGATGAGCGGGACTCAGACTCAATATTTCCACCCAACAGATTATATTGATATTACTGCTGTGGCTGAGCAGAAGCGCAGGGCATGTTATTGTCACGAAAGTCAGAATATACGCCCGTTATATGAGAAATGGCACGATCCAATGGAGCATTTTCGTGGCATAGAGTTGCGATGTGACCGAGCCGAAGCGTTTATTCACGTCAGGCGTGATAAAAACTACATAATCTGACACATAATCTGACAACAGCAATTATTCCACAAAACCTCTGCCATGAATTTTGAGAGTAGGGGAGAAATGCTTATCTTTGGAGGTATATTTCAGTAGTTATGTGTAAACGTTTCGCATTATATATCGTGATGTTGGTGGCGGTGGTGGCATCTGTCGGTGCCGTCACGCTTGATGAAGCCAAAGCTATGTACCGTGCCGGGGACTATGCCGGTGCGCTTCCTGTGTTTAAGCAATATTTGAAAAAGAAGCCCAAAGACGCATCTTTAAATCATTGGTATGGTGTGTGTCTGTTGCAGACCGGTAAGATGCAGGAGGCAAAAACATATTTGGAATACGCTCATAAAAAAAAGGTAGTGCAATCACCACGTTATTTGGCCGAAATTGCGTTTTTGGAATATCGTGTCGATGATGCTGATGAATATATAGAGGACTATCTTGCTGCTATGAAGAAGGCTAAGGCCGAACTTTCGCCCGATGCTGAAAACCTCATTGTCCGCATTGGTAAAATGCGCGCGATGCTCGACAGGGTAGAAAGTATTGAAATTATAGACAGTATTGCAGTAGATGCCGAAGCGTTTTTTAAGGCTTATCGCCTGACTGTTGAGAGCGGGTCATTGAATCCTGCAAGCATTTTGCCAACAGGATTTGAAAGTGCAACGCCAACAGTGGTCTATATGCCCGAAAGTAAAAATACTATGATGTGGGCAATGCCTGATGATGATGAAAATTATGTGCTGGTCTCATCAAGTTTGTTATCTGACGGTCAGTGGGAACGTCCAAGGTCTTTAGGGGATAACTTGAATGAGGGAGGTGATGCAAATTTCCCATATCTTATGAGTGACGGAGTGACACTGTATTATGCCAATACCGGTGAAAACTCGATTGGCGGATATGACATTTTCATATCTCGACGCGATGAAAACGAGTTCCTGCAACCTCAGAATATAGGAATGCCATATAACTCTCCTTATGATGATTATATGCTTGCAATAGACGAGATTACCGGTGTGGGTTGGTGGGCTACCGACCGCAACCGTCTTGACGGAATGGTCACAATATACAAGTTTATACCCAAAGATTTACGCGTGAACTATTCGGTCGATGAACCCGATTTGACCGATAAAGCGAGGATAAAATCATATAAAGACACATGGACTGAAGGGGCTGACTATTCCGACTTGCTCATGGCGATAGAGGATATTGACCCTGCAAGAAAAATCGTGAAGCGTGATTTTACGTTTGCCTTGTCAGGCGGACGCGTATATACGACTTGGAATGATTTTCAAAACGCTGAGGCGCGTGATGCTATGCGCGAGTATGTTAAAGCGTGTGAGACGCATGAAGCCGACAAGCAGCGGCTTGCCTTGTTGCGTAGCCGGTATGCATCGGGTGATATAGATTGTGCCGATGAAATACGCCGTCTTGAACGTGACGTGCGCAAAGGGTATATCGAATTACGGCGCTTGGCCAATAATGTGAGAAAACTGGAACAATAACTAATAGAAATCATATTATCATGGAAATGGAATTATCTGTTGTAATGTTGGCAGGAGTGATATTCCTTGCCTTGTGTATATTCTTTTATTATGCGCCTGTGTTTCTGTGGTTCTCTGCCCGAGTATCAGGCGTTAGAATCTCGCTTGTGCAGATGGTGCTGATGCGCATTCGCAAAGTGCCTACCACAACTATCGTGCGTGCGATGATTGAGGCACACAAAGCCGGTTTGCAAGACGTGACACGCGATGACCTTGAAGCGCATTTTCTTGCAGGCGGAAACGTTGAGAAGGTTGTTCATGCACTTGTGTCGGCAGCCAAAGCCAATATCGAACTCGGTTTTAAAATGGCAACAGCAATAGACCTTGCCGGTCGAGACGTGTTTCAGGCTGTGCAAATGTCGGTAAATCCCAAAGTGATAGATACGCCGCCGGTTACGGCAGTGGCAAAAGACGGTATTCAGTTGATTGCTAAAGCCAGGGTGACAGTGCGGGCAAACATACGCCAATTGGTGGGCGGAGCAGGTGAAGATACTGTACTTGCCCGTGTGGGGGAAGGTATTGTTTCTTCTATCGGCTCATCAGAAAGCCACAAAGAAGTGCTTGAAAATCCCGATTCTATTTCAAAACTTGTGTTGAAAAAAGGGCTTGACTCGGGTACGGCCTTTGAGATTCTGTCTATTGACATTGCCGATATAGATATAGGTAAAAATATAGGAGCAACATTGCAGATCGATCAGGCTCAAGCCGATAAGAATATTGCACAGGCCAAGGCCGAGGAACGTCGCGCAATGGCTATAGCTTTGGAGCAAGAAATGAAAGCCAAAGCGCAGGAAGCTCGCGCACGTGTGATAGAAGCAGAGGCAGAATTGCCTATGGCTATGGCTGAAGCATTCCGCAATGGGAATCTTGGAATAATGGATTATTATAAACTAAAAAATATTGAGGCCGATACAACGATGAGAGAGACTATTGCCCGCCCGTCGTCATCTATCCCCAAAAAGTAAATGAACAATTGATATGGTAGCTTTTTTAGTGGCTCTTGCCGTTTTGGTAGCAGGGTATTTTGTTTACGGATTGCTTGTGGAAAAGATATTCGGCATAGATAAAAACCGAGCTATGCCGGCCTACACGATGCGTGATAATGTCGATTACATTCCGATGCCCACATGGAAAGTCTTTTTGATACAGTTCCTGAATATAGCCGGTCTCGGTCCCATTTTCGGAGCTATCATGGGTATAATGTTTGGCCCGGCTGCCTTTATATGGATTGTTGTCGGGACTATATTTGCCGGAGCAGTACATGATTTTATCTCAGGTGCGGTGTCAATAAGAGCCAATGGTGCATCGTTGCCTGAAGTTGTGGGTCATGAACTTGGTACAGGTATAAAGCAGGTGATGAGGGTGTTCTCGCTCATTCTGATGGTGCTTGTGGGGGCTGTGTTTGTGAGTCAACCTGCCGACTTGATTGCCGGAATGACGCCTGAGTCGCTCGACCGTACATTTTGGGTTGTCGTGATATTTGTATATTATATGCTTGCTACGGTTTTGCCGATAGACAAACTGATTGGGAATCTGTATCCTGTCTTTGGATTTGCGTTGCTGTTCATGGCATTTGGAATCCTTGGTGTATTGGTGTTTGGCGATTTTCCAATTCCTGACGGATTAAGCGACGGACTCTCAAGCCGACATCCAAAAGATTTGCCGATATTTCCGATGATGTTTGTTTCGATTGCATGTGGAGCAATATCGGGATTTCATGCCACACAGTCGCCAATGATGGCTCGCTGTTTGAAAAATGAGAAACTTGCACGTCCTGTGTTTTATGGCGCAATGGTAGCAGAAGGTATTGTGGCTCTGATATGGGCTGCAGCTGCGATAGCATTTACCGGCGGATACGAAAGACTGACAGAATATATGGCAGCCCATAATAATAGTGCTGGGTTCTTGGTTAATGATTTGTCTATATCATGGCTCGGCAAGTTTGGTGGGATTCTCGCTTTGCTTGGCGTTGTAGCCGCACCGATTACATCGGGCGACACTGCATTGCGCAGTGCACGTTTGATAGCCGCCGATTTCTTACACATCGACCAATCCAAGATACTGAAGAGGTTGCTTGTGTCAATTCCCATTTTTGCTGTGGCATTTTTAATAATGCTTATCGATTTCAGTGTGTTATGGCGCTATTTCGCGTGGTGCAACCAGACACTTGCCGTGTTTACTCTTTGGGCTGTGACGGTATATCTTGCCCGCAAGAGAAAAGCCTACATTATAACTCTGTTGCCGGCGATGTTTATGACGGCTGTGAGTGCGTCGTATATATTGTATGCCCCGACTCCCGAGGGATTTGGATTGGATTACACGGTTGCTGTGGGCGCAGGTTGTTCGGTTGCAGTGCTGTTATTGGTTCTGTTTATGAATTACATGCGTCGCATCAACAATGGCAAGTTGCAACGCACATTTGATTATTAATGGATATATTGGCAGAAATAGGCAATAGCCGAAAATATAATTTGCATTCCCACACGCAGTTTTGTGACGGACGAGCACAAATGGACGATTTTGTGCGCGAAGCTGTGGCTGAGTCGTTTACTCATTACGGCTTTTCGCCACATTCTCCTATCCCTATGGAATCTCCGTGCAATATGAGCCGTGAAGATGTACCGCTCTATTTTGCCGAATTTAATCGGTTGAAAAAAGAGTGGGGCGATAAAATAAAGTTGTATGCGTCTATGGAAATAGATTATTTGGGAGATGCATGGGGCCCTGCAAATTCCTATTTCGCCACATTGCCGCTTGATTACAAGATTGGATCGGTTCATTTTATACCGTCAGATGTCGGATATATCGATGTCGACGGCAGTTTTTTGAATTTCAAGGCAAAAATGAGCAATTATTTCCATGATGATATACGCTATGTGGTTGAGTCGTTTTATGCACAATCGACTCGAATGCTTGAAGCTGGCGGCTTTGATATAATAGGTCATTTTGATAAAATAGGTCATAATGCCGGACATTATAAGGAGGGTATAGAGCAGGAATCATGGTATAAAACTCTTGTATATGACCTGATGGATCTGATTATAAGCAAAAATGTTATCGTTGAGATAAATACAAAGGCTTGGAGCGACCACCACCGCATGTTTCCCGGGGTGTCATGGATTTCATATCTGTTAGATCATAATGTTCCGATTGTTGTAAATAGTGATGCTCATTACCCTATGTTGATAAACGCGTCACGTGAAGTGGCATTTGGTTTTATTGACTAAGACCGAGGCAAATAACGATAAATTGCACTTTGCGTTATGGCGGTGTGGATTAATCTTCGTATCTTTGCAGGCATGAAACTAAAAGTTGTAATATTTTTTGCTGTAATTGTCGCTCTCTATTCTGCTTTTACATCATGTGTGAAAGACGAGCCTGAGAATGGCGAAAAAGATACCAAACGCATAGTTTTGGTATATATGGTGGCCAATAATAATCTGTCAAGCTATTCCGATAGAGATATTGAAGAGATGCAGACGGCTGTTCAGTACAACGATTTGAATGGCGGACGTTTGTTGATTTATCATGCTCCTATTTCGGGACTCCCTGCGTTGAAAGAAATCACACCCAACGGCATAGAGGAGTTGAAAGTATATGATAACGAGATCTATTCGACCGATGCCGAACGTATGCATAAAGTGTTCAGCGATGTTTTGGATATTGCTCCGGCGCTTGACTACGGACTCGTTTTGTGGAGCCATTCCGATGCTTGGAGAGAAACTGCAGCTTCGAGGTCGACCGGTATAAAACCATTGTCGTTTGGCATAGACCGTAATTATTCAATGAAAATCACAACACTTGCCAATGTGTTGAGCGATTTTAATTTCAGCTTTATATACTTTGATTGCTGTCACATGGCAAGTATAGAAGTGGCTTATGAACTGAGAAATGTCACTGATTATATTGTTGCATCAGGAACGGAGTTGCCCGCCGCAGGAATGCCCTACAATATCAATGTGCCATTGTTTTTCAGTGATACCCCCGATTTGGAGCAAGCGTGTAAAAACACCTTTGATTATTACAACAATCAGGCGGGTAACGGCAACTCATGCACTATGTCGCTCATCGCCACTGAATATATCGATGAACTTGCAAATATCTCACGTGAGGTTTTCAAGGAGAAAGTAGCGTTGTCCGACAAGCCGATACAAAGCTATATACGCGTGCCTCAGATGTTTTCATACGATATACTCTCGGATATGGCTGAGTATATGCACGCAATTTCGCCTGATGCCGCTACGACTTTGCGGTGGGATATCGCATTTAATCAAGTCGTGTTGTATAAAGCGGCAACACCAACTATATTCGGTCAATTGGCTATTGATTCCTACTGTGGACTTGGTTGTTATGTGCCTCGCACAATTGAGGATGCCAATGTTGACGGATATTGTAATCAAAGTTGGTGGAAAGATGTTGTTGCATATTATTTCCAATAAACAATTTCAAGTAAGATGAATCCTGTGTTTTTGCAAGCTGTGACTGAGCCTGCCGACTCTGTTGCTGTTGAAACTGCTAAGTCGGCTTTGGAAGAAATTTCGATGCTTTCATTTGATGATTTGTTGAGCAGACTGGTTAACGGAATGGTGGATTTTGCTATTCACGTGGCAATCGCTTTGATTGTTTTTTATGTAGGTAAACTCATTATCAATAAAATACATAAGTTTGTAGGTGCAGTGATGTTGCGCCGTCAGGTCGACAAGTCGTTGATGACATTCACATTGAGCCTGATAAAGATAGTAATGTTGTTTATACTGCTTGTTATCGTTATCGGTATTCTTGGCATTGAAACAAGCTCTTTCCTTGCGATATTTGCATCGGCTGGAGTCGCAATAGGTATGGCATTGAGCGGAACCTTGCAAAATTTTGCCGGAGGAGTGCTGATATTGTTGCTTAAACCATATAAAATCGGTGATGTGATAGAAGCCCAAGGCTATAGCGGTACTGTTACTGAAATACAGATATTCCATACTGTTATATGTACCGCCGATAACAAGTCGATTATAATACCCAATGGCGGATTGTCTACCGGTAGTATCAACAATGCATCAAAAGAGGATTACCGTCGAGTGGATTGGACGGTAAGCATTGCCTATGGAGATGATGTGGACAAGGCTCGTCAATTGATTCTTGATATGTTGTGCTCCGATGATCGTGTAGTGAAACAATATATTGAAGATGACCGGGAGTCAAGAGCCGAAACTACTGAAAAAACACCTGAGGTTGAACCCGCAGTGGAGACAGAGTCGCCTGCTCGTCGTTCATCGTTATGCCGCTTGTTACGTCGTCGCAGTAGATTGAAAGAAGCTGTGGAGGATTGGAAATCCCGCAAGGAAACGGAATTACAAGCTATGTTGCCCAAAATTGACCGTGCTCCGGTCGTTTATGTCGCATGTCTTAACAGCAGTAGTGTTGACTTGTCGGTAAGAGCTTGGACTCAGAGCAAATATTATTGGGGACTTTATTTTGACTTCAACGAACGTGTTTACAAAGAACTTCCTAAACATGGGCTTTCATTCCCATTCCCGCAAATGGATGTACATCTTTCCCAATCGCCTCAAACATAGTAAAAGGCGGGTTGTGAGGATTGTTTTATGCTTGTTGAAAGAAAATAAAGCAGATTCTTAGTTATAAATAACCTTAATATTACCTATAAATCCAAATTTTATGGTTATTTTTGCATATTAATAGCCATGAGACTTGCCATGCCTGTGTCATTGGGTTGTTTTAAGCTCTCAGGCTTAGGCTCATCCGGCTCTCCTCGATATACCCGGAAGCCATTGATATATAAAGCGTTTGCGATTTGAAATATTATAGGCAGATGCTTCGTCTCGGTTTGATGTGCCGAGACTTTGAGACTTGATAAAAATAAAAAACAACATAAATGGCAAGTAAATGGAACTACTTACCCCATTCAACAGACGAACAACCATTAGAGACCGAATTGGCAAGGAAATTTGCCAATTGTCCTCCGATTAGCGAGCTTTTGGCGCAGCGAGGCATTACTTCAGTGGTGGAAGCCGACAAATTTTTCCACCCGTCGCTGAAGGATATGCACGACCCGTTCCTCATGCCCGATATGGATAAGGCTGTGAACCGGCTTAATAAAGCCATGGGGTCAAAGGAGAAGATTTTGGTGTATGGTGACTATGACGTAGACGGCACAACTGCCGTGGCGCTTGTGTATAAGTACCTGCAAAATTTCTACTC
>CAZBUT010000026.1:0-10333 GCA_964495165.1 uncultured Muribaculaceae bacterium
CTAAATTTGCATCAAGAAAATTATACGAATTTAGACTATTGTTTTATAAGGAACAGCCGGCAGAGTGATTTGGGAAAATCGCCCTGCCGACTTCTTTTTGGACGTTTGGTGCAAATGTTTTAATTTTGCACCCGAATTTTAAAATTAAGACATTATGGATAAGGTATCGGAAAACCCTTTCAAAAACCGAAAAATAAGCGGCACGCCGCTCATGGTAGTCACGGCATTGTTTGTGACATTGTATCTTGTCTCAAATATCATGGCCGTAAAAGTAATAGGCATTGCAGGCTTGTTTTATTTTGATGCCGGGACAATCACATTCCCCTTTGCATATATGCTTGGAGATGTACTGACAGAGATATGGGGGTATCGCACGTCAAAAAAAGTGATATGGCTGACATTCCTGTGCAATATCATATTGGTTTTGTGTACACAGATAGGAGTGTGGTTGCCGTCGCTTGAATATCTTGATAATACCGCGGAGGCATACAACACGGTTTTTACCTATGTGCCGCGTATAGTTATTGGCTCGTTGGCCGGATTTTTATGCGGAGAATTGTCAAATGCGTGGTTTATGGAAAGAATAAAAATAAAGACGAGAGGACGTTGGCTCTGGTTGCGCACGATAGGCAGTTCGGCAATAGGATATGTGTTTGACACGTTGCCGTTTGTGTTGATAGCATTTTTGGGCGTAGTAACCACTCACGATCTTTTGCTCATGATGGCATTTCAATATTGTTCCAAACTATTGATTGAAGCAGTTTTTGGCACCCCCATGGCTTATGCCGCAATACATTTCATAAGACGTCATTTGCAAAAGGAAGCATGACATGGATAGATATGCGGTAATACACACCAAAATGCCACGTGAATTTGTGTTGTTGCAAGGCACAGGTTGCCGGTGGCGCAAATGCCGTTTTTGTGATTATCATGAAGATGTTGGAGATGAACCATATGCTGTAAACAAAGAGGTGCTTGACAAGGTGACAGGCGTTTATGGAACTCTTGATGTTATAAATTCAGGCTCGGCTCTTGAACTTGATGCCGATACGATTGAACTAATCAAGCAAATAGTGGAAGAAAAACATATCCACACATTATGGTTTGAAGCTCACTATATGTATCGTGACAGTTTGCCCGGCTTTGCTCGTCAGTTTGCGCCTGCTTGCGTGAAATTCCGTTGCGGTATTGAAACGTTTGACCCCGGGTTGCGTAATAAGTGGAATAAGGGCATTTCACCCATAGTTACCCCGGAGGAGATAGCTCGGTATTATCAGGGGGTGTGCCTGTTGTGCGGTACCGAAGGGGAAACTCGGGAACGAATTTTGAATGATATTGAAATCGCTCGTAAACACTTTGAATATTTCAGCGTAAATCTGTTTTGTGATAATGGCACATCTGTGCATCGAGATGACGCACTTGCGCAATGGTTTACCCGCGAAGTCTATCCGGCGCTAAAAGATGCCGCAGGCATAGAAATCCTCTTAAACAACACCGACCTCGGTGTCGGCTGAAGTGATTGCTGATAAGAGGGTTTCAATCGAATTATATTCGGTTGAGCCATGCTTTATCGATGTGGGGGAGAGGGCTGTGATTGTGTCGGGACTGTTGTCGGACAGCCCGATGTCATTGCGCTTGAGTGCATTGATTATCCAACGACGTAATAACGGATCCTGGCAAACAAGTCTCACTTGTCGGGAGAAATTTCTGTCGGCAATAAAATCCCCTATCTCGGGGTCGAAAGAGACTTGGCGGTTGGCAAACAAATTGTGAAGCTCGCCGGATAGCACAAGAGATTCGGTTTGCCCTTCAATCATTGTGCGGTCGTTGCGCAGCAACCATAGCCTATGAGCCAAGGCAAGTGACTGGCTTATGTCGTGAGATGAAAGCAAAATGGCTTTATGCTCCTCAGATGCGAGTCGGTGCAGGCTGTTCATGGTCTCAATGCGAGATGCGACATCGAGAAATGCGGTCGGCTCATCAAGAATTATTATTGGAGTCTCCTGAGCAAGTGCGCGGGCAATCATTGCTTTTTGCCGTTCACCGTCCGATAGCGTGGCAACGTAACTTGATGCCTTGTGCGACATGCCTACAGTCTCGATTGCATGTGCCACCATATCTTTGTCCTCGCTTCCAAGACGACCGAAAAAGCCTGTATAAGGGTGTCTCCCAAGTGATACCAGTTCGGAGACGGTGAGTGCTCCGGCAAGAGTGCGATCGGTGTATACGATACTAATGAGTTTTGATAATTGCTGCTGGGTGTAGTTGGAAATCTCCTTGCCGGCTATGGCAATAGTGCCGGAAATAGGAGGTTGCACACCCGATAATGTTCGTAGCAGGGTGGACTTGCCGATGCCGTTGGCTCCAAGCAGGCATACAAGTTCTCCTTGGCGCAACGAAAGATTCAAACCTGATAATATCACGCTTTCTCTTTTTCCGTTGCGGTATCCGACCGATAGGTCGTTGGCTGATAATATTTCGTTCTGCCTGTTTTTCATTTATCAATTGAAATAGAGAATGCGTTTACGGTTTAAAATGATATATATGATTATTGGTACGCCTATTACAGGAGTAATCGCATTGATAGGTATGACACCCGACGATGCCGGCAGTACACTGATGAATGTGCATAATAACGCAATAACTGCACCGCATAGGGCTGTGGCGGGCAATAGCGTGACGTGGTTTGATGACTGCAATGCCAGCCTGGCAATGTGAGGAACGATAAGTCCGATGAACCCTATGGGACCACAGAATGCGGTTACGACGGCTGTTAAAATACCCGAAAGAATAAGTAGCTTGTTGCGTGTGGCACGAATGTTTACCCCGAGATTCTCAGCATATCGAGTGCCGAGCAAAAGGGCGTTAAGCGGCTTTATAAGCAAGAAAGACAATGCAACCGATGCTATCACCAATATGGAAAATAATGGCAGTCGGCTCATAGTGACACCTGAGAAGTTGCCAAGTCCCCATATTACAAATGAATGTACACCTTCCTGGGTTGAGAAAAAGTTGAGGAGCGAAATTGCCGATGAAGCCAAGTAACTTACCATTATGCCAATGATGAGCAACATTATCGAACTTTTGACGATTGTAGAGAATGCCAACAATATCAGCATAATAATCCCGGCTCCGATTATTGCGCCTGATAATACGCTCAAATAGGTGCTGGTCGATTGCCCAATGCTGCCTCCGAGGGCAAGCATTACAATTGCGACGCCAAGGCTTGAACCGGTGGAAACTCCAAGGATTGACGGCCCTGCAAGCGGATTGTCAAATGTCGTTTGTAAAAGCAGACCTGCAACAGACAATGCCGCTCCTGCAAGCATTGCTGTACATGCCATAGGAATACGAGTCTCAATTATGATTATGCGCCATGTCTCTTTGCTTACATCATTGCCTGTTACTGCATTTATTACTTCTCCAATCGGAATGTTTACCGAGCCTATGATGATACATGCCGGAAACAAAATGAGTAATGCTATTACCAATCCCCATAAGGTAAAGGCTGTGCGGTGAGATGTCTGTGTCCTTCTCATTTGACTTGCTTATAATATTTCAATGTGCTGTCGGGTAATGTCCCCGGGTGAAATATGTTGATAAAATCAGCCAATAGCATATCGGGGTGAAACGGAAAATCTTCAAAAAAAGTTGTTGTGGCTGTATTGCACGCATATACTCCACCTGAATGAAATGCGTTCATGTGTTCATGCAGAGGGTAGGTTTGTTTTAGTTCGTCAAGAGTTAAGTCGCGGTTGAATGTTTTTATCAGCCAAAAGTCGGCAGTATGTGCCTTGTCATATACTGTGGCAAAGTCAAGTTGCAAAGAACCTGTCGATGAGTCTTCTTTCCACGGGTATTCGGCTCCTGCATCATGAAACATTTTTGCCATATAACTTGCGCCTCCGGGCAGATACCATACTCCGTCGGTTACCATTTCACTTATAACCGTAGGACGATGTCCCGATGCGATTTTTTTTGTCAGGTTTAAGTAATTTGCCGATACTACTTTAAAAATGGAGTCGGCACGATCTTTGTTCCCGTATAAACGTCCGATTAGTTTAATCCATTCGGCGCGTCCCAACGGAGTCGTTTCCATATAGTCGGCGCATTCGATAATGGGAATGCCCAACTGCTCGATTGCTCCGTGTCCGGCATTCTGAAACGGAGATGTGAGTATCGCTTGCGGTGCATGGTCGACGATTTTTTCAATAGACGGAGACATTGATGCTCCGGCGTCGATTATTTTGCCAGCTTTTAATCTGTTGATAATTTCCGGAATCTTGTAGTACCGAGCATCACATATTGCAGTAATTGCGTTAACTGAGCCTATTTCTTTTATCGCTCCCGCATGAACAGATGAATAGACGAGCGATGATTGTAACGGTACGTTGACGATGGTTCCGTCGGGGAGATTGTCGTTGCTTTGCCCTTTCTCGATGAGTATATAGCGTTGCATCAATTTGCCCTCGTTCCAAGGATCATATATATCGGTAATTGTATAACTGTCGCATTCAATGATGGTCAGCAGATTGGCATTTGTCGTTATCGTGTCTCCGTTTTCGATACCGGTTGAGGCGCTTTGCCTCCCTTGGCATGACGACAATGCGGAAATAAATAAAATGAGGAAAAAGGAGAAGAGTGATTTATTCATGAGTCGTATTGTTATAGAGACGCTTTTATTGTTGTGCGACCATTTTCAGTGTCAATTACTAAAATATACAATCCTTTGCTTAATCCGGTCAATGGAACAGCAAGATAACCGTTAATGTCGCCTTGATATATGTTTCCGAGTTTTGCTCCGGTAGTGGAGTAGGCTGAAATAATTGCATCAGCAGCATTTATTCCGGAGACAATAAGTGCGTCACCGTCTACATGTATGTTGGTGTCATTGTTGTCTATGTCTTCAACGCCTGCACCGTAACCACGGTAGTAGGCCGAAATGACCGGAGACCAATCGGTGTTGATTGTTTCATTGGGTGCGTTGTAGGAACCGCGCACTCTTATGTAGTACAACGTGTTTTCTGTTAGATTTTTTGATGATATTTTCATCTCGCCTGCACTTATCGGCGTTTGCCATGATGGGATTGCCGCAGTTCCAACGTAACATGAACGTGGAGTAAACTTGTTTGAGGCACATATCTCAAATCGCAGACTTCTCAATCCGTTCTCGGGCGTTGCGGTGATATATTGGTGTGCGTAGAAGTCTCCACCGTCGATTGGGAATTTTACAGAGGGTGAATTGGGCGTCATTTCAAGTGTTGTGAATGAAATAACTTCAGAGTAAAGGATATTATCATCTTTTGGATATGACAATCTCACGTAATAGGTGGTATATGCACTCAGTGTGCCTACCGGTACTTTAAGCGAGCCGGTTGTTGAAGTTGCGGTATAGGTGATTGTACTGAAATCGTCATTTGTTGAAACTTCTACAGCAACTTCTCTGTCGTTTGCATTCCATGCAATAGTTGGTGTTAGTTCTATTCCTGTTGAGCCGTGAGCGGGACTTTCAATAGCTATGCGTGATGCTGTAAATTCACGACCTTGAGAAATCCCGTCGCTGTAGTTGTTGCCACATGCGCGTACACGCCAATACAACCGAGTGCCGATGAGCATGTGCTCAAATTGATCGGTTGAGCAAGATGTGGTGTTGCATAGATGAGTATATCGCATGTTTTTGAATGCGGCATCATCGGCTATTTCAATAATATAAGATGATGCATTATCTACAGCGTTCCATGTAAATTCAAATGGTGCTTCGGCTGTTTCTCCAGCAGCCGGATATATGAGAGTCGGAGCAGAAAGCGTTAGTACGGGTTGTCCGACGAAAATAGGTGAATATTCATTTCCGTAACGGTCAAGTACACACACCGCATATGTGCAACCGCTCAGTTTGCTGTCGGGAATGGTGAATGTAGTTGAGTAAGAAGTGCCAATCAGGTACTCGGCTTCTTTGTTGAAGTTGGCAGTTGGTATGTTGGTTGGTACTGCATAAACAGTATAGCGGACGTTGTCGTATCCGTCCCACGTCAATGTCGCTCCATTGCGAGAAAGGTTACTTACGTTTCCAGGGTTGTAGCCAGGTTTCCAAGTCATTGCCGGAACAAGAGCCGGGGTGTTAAACACCGTGGTCTTTAGATAGTGGGCAAATAGGGGCGATGTGCGATAAAGATACTTACAAGAGTAAAAGATTGCTCCCGGTGCATCGTTTTGTGTACTTGTGCGATTCAAACGTATTTGATTGGCAAATTCTTCGTAAGAGGTACTGTTGGGACCGGTTGCTTTAGTGCTTATTAAGCCATGTATAGCGCGTTCTTGCAGGCTTAATGATTGTGCTTCATATCCGCCATCATTTTTCAATAAAGATGATATAGAGTGGCTGTTGTAGAAATGACGGTTGAATTTTGCTGCTACTGTTGACCACCAAGGAGTTATTTTTGCGAAATCGGTGTTATGCCCGATTGTCCAATATACTTGGGGCGATATATAGTCGAGTGATTGGTTATAAAGCCATGCAACCGGATCGGAATAAATATCATTGTATTGCCAGTCGCTTCCCGACGGACAGGGTGAAATACCATATTTGGCAGCTACGCTGCTACTGGTACATGCTACACCTGCCGGTGATATACCAAATCTGCACCATGGTTTTTCTTCCTGTATCATCTGATAAACTGCTGCAACCATGCGGTTGACATTATCTCGTCGCCAATCTCCGTGTGAAAGTGTGCCTCCGGCGTCTTTATATGCGGCATATTGTGTGCCATCGCCTGTTTCATCGGTTGGAGTTCCGCTGAGATAGAAGTAGTCGTCAAATAAAACGCCATCGATATCGTAATTCTGAACAATTTCGCGAATTACTTTTACTATTTGGTCGGTTACTTCTTGTAATCCCGGATTTAATATGCTCGCTCCATTAACGTCAAGAAGCCATTCGGGATTTGTCTCTCTATAACATTTAGGCGTATTATCCCATTGATTGGTGACAGATTCGTAGCGGTATGGGTTTATCCATGCGTGGCATTCCAATCCGCGTTTATGGCATTCAGCAACCACCCATTCAAGCGGATCCCATCCCGGCTCTAATCCTCGCTCGCTTACCAAGTCGCTTGACCACGGTTCGTAACTTGATTTATACATCGCATCACAACGACTGCGCACTTGAAAGTTGACAGCATTCATGTTGTTGGCTGCCAATGAGTCTAGCAAAGTGGTCATGTCGTCTTTTTGTTTTTTTATTTGAGATTCATTGCCCGTCTCAGATATGGTTGACAAAGGCCAGTCAAGTCGCCAGACGGTTGCGACCCACGCACTGCGCATCTCGCGTTTAACAGGATTGTCGGCTGCAAATGTTTGTGTTGATAGGCATAAAATTGCTGCGATAGCAAAAAAAGAATTCAAAATTGATTTTAATTGCATAATAGATTGGTTTATATGTAATGTCGTTGCAAATTTAGGAATTAATTTCTATACAAAAAAATCCCAACTTTACAGTCGGGATTTTTCTTATAAGTTAACGCCGAAATAATTTATTCAGCGTATTTTTTCACGATGATAGTTGCATTGTGTCCGCCGAAACCAAATACGTTGGACAATGCGGCATTGACTGTACGCTTCTGAGCTTTGTTGAAAGTGAAGTTGATGTTGTAGTCAATGTTTTCGTCATTGTCTCCTTCTTCGTGGTTGATTGTGGGAGGAACGATGTCTTCTTGCACTGCCTTAACGCTGAAGATTGCTTCAAGCGCTCCGGTAGCTCCAAGAAGATGACCTGTCATTGACTTGGTCGAACTGATATTCAACTTGTAAGCGTGTTCGCCAAATACATCCATAATGGCTTTTACTTCAGAAACGTCACCTACGGGGGTTGATGTTCCATGAGCGTTGATGTAGTCAATGTCTTCCGGTTTCATCTCGGCATCTTCAAGTGCATTTCTCATAGCGAGTTTTGCACCGAGACCTTCGGGGTGAGTGGCTGTGATGTGATGAGCATCAGCCGACAAACCGCCACCAACAATTTCGGCATAAATCTTTGCTCCGCGAGCTTTGGCATGTTCATATTCCTCAAGGATTAAGACTGCCGCACCTTCACCCATGATGAAGCCGTCGCGAGACGCGCTGAATGGGCGAGACGCTGTTTCGGGGCTGTCGTTGCGAGTAGAAAGAGCGTGCATTGAATTGAATCCGCCAACACCTGCAGGGAATATAGCGGCTTCGGCACCTCCTGTTACAATAGCGTCAGCTTTGCCGAGACGAATGAGATTGAATGCGTCGATTATTGAGTTGTTTGATGATGCACAAGCCGATACGGTACCGTAGTTGGGCCCGTGATAGCCATATTGCATTGAGATGTGACCTGATGCAATGTCGGCAATCATCTTGGGGATGAAGAAGGGGTTGTATTTCGGGCCTTGTTCTTCGTGGTGAAGCGCATAGTATCCGGCTTCTTCCTCAAATGTGTGGAGACCACCGATTCCTGCTGCGACAATTACACCGACACGAGTTTTGTCAAGACTTTCGTTTTCTTCAATACCTGAATCGGCAACAGCTTGACGAGCTGCCACGATTGCGTATTGAGCATATAGGTCGAGGGTGCGCAACGCTTTGCGGTCAAAATGCTCGCCGGCGTTGTAGCCTTTTACCTCACATGCAAAATGTGTCTTGAATTTAGAGGCATCGAAATGAGTAATAGGACCCGCTCCGCTCACTCCTTCAACGGCATTCTTCCACGTTGTTTCAACGTCGTTGCCAAGCGGAGTGATAGCACCAAGTCCAGTTACAACTACTCTCTTTAATTCCATTATGAGAATTTAATGTTGAAGTAAAAAGGGATTTCTATTATTATTTGTTTGCTTCGATGTAAGCGATAGCGTCTCCAACTGTTTGGATACCTTCAGCTTTGTCATCGGGAATTGTGATACCGAATTCTTTTTCAAATTCCATGATGAGTTCTACAGTGTCAAGGCTGTCTGCGCCAAGATCTTTTGTGAATTCAGCAGTTTCTGTAACTTCGTTTTCGTCAATACCAAGTTTATCTACGATAATAGCTTTAACTCGAGATGCAATTTCTGACATAATTTTAAAATTTAGATTAGTAATTCAATTTGCGGTGCAAAGTAAGTAATTTTAATTCAATTACTAAAACTTTTAGGGGTATAAAGTTAAGTTTTTCGGTCAAAAGTTCGTATTTATTAGCCGATATTCCCGCTGTGCTAATGGTTTTATTAGCTATTTGCAATGTATTGACGTGTTACAATTTTGTTACACAAAAATGCCCGTGTTGTCGCAATTTGAGCCTGTTTTGAAATAAGGATATGTAATATCCCACAAAAACAATGCATGTCCGGGCATTGAAGTACCTGCGGCGCATCGATTTTTGGCTTGGATAATGTCGGTAAATTGTTCTAATGTAATTTTGCCACGCCCCACATCGACGAGTGTGCCTACAACGGCTCTCACCATATTACGTAAAAAACGGTCGGCTGTTATAACAAAAACGTGCATGTCGTCATTTAGTTGTATCCATTCGGCACGAGTGACGTGGCAGATGTTGGTTTTTGTATCGGTGTGCAGTTTTGAAAACGAAGTAAAATCTTCTACGTCAAGCAACAGCTTAGCCGCTTTGTTCATCATGCTGTAGTTGAGTTGATGAGGTGCTTGCCAACACAGGGGGTATAGAAACGGCGATTTTGAAGCGCAGGCATAGTAGTGGTAGGTGCGAGACGTTGCGTCAAAACGCGCGTGAGCGTCATCGTGAACCTGCGTCATCGAGTATATGGCAATCTCTTTTCCGATAATGGAGTTTAATCCTTTTACAATCTTGCCGGTGTCGTTTAACGTTTCGGGCAGATCAAGATGGGCGATCATCATGCGGGCATTGACACCGGTGTCGGTGCGTCCGGCTCCTGTTATTTTAATGGGTTGTCTCATTACTTTTGCCAATGCGTTTTCAATTTCTGATTGTATGCTTATGGCATTGGGTTGAGATTGCCAACCGTGAAACGAGGCTCCACGGTAGGCAAGGTGCATGAAGTATCGGGGCATAGGGTTGAGGTTAGTCGCGTTCGAGATAGGTGTAGCCATACAATCCCGAGCGATAGTTGCTCAAAAATTCGCGACCTTCTTCGGGCGTTATTTTGCCTGCTTTCATTGAGGCTGTAACCCATGTCTCAACGTTGCGCACAAGTTTTTTGGGGTTGAATTGCACATAGTCGAGAACTTCAGCCACAGTCTCTCCATCGATGATTTGATCTATCTCATAGCGGTCTTTATACACGCTTATGTGAACGGCATTGGTGTCGCCAAACAGATTGTGCATGTCGCCAAGTATTTCCTG
>CAZBUT010000027.1:0-10171 GCA_964495165.1 uncultured Muribaculaceae bacterium
AAGTTGATAAAGAAAGTTACTTATGATATAGAAAATTTCTCATATAACACATCAATAAGCGCATTCATGATATGTGTAAACGAATTGACTTCTTTAAAATGTCAAAGCAAATCAATCATGGAACAGGTATTGATAGTTTTAGCTCCTTTTGCTCCCCATATAACAGAAGAACTGTGGCATGTGCTTGGAAATGAAACTACAATATGTGATGCCAAATGGCCTATCTTTAATGAGGAATATCTTAAAGAATCAAAAGTTACTTATGCAGTTTCATTTAATGGTAAAGCTCGTTTTAATATAGAAGTGGCAATTGATACTCCACGTGAAGAAGTTGAGAAATTGGCTCTTGAACATGAAGGCGCTTCAAAATGGATTGAAGGAAAATCAATACGCAAGATAATAGTTGTTCCCAATAAGATAGTCAATATTGTTGTGGGATAATAAATTAGGTGTTTTTGACGTTATAATAATTACCCGTTTAATCATAGCTTAAGATGAAAGAAATAGTATTTGCTACCAATAATGTAAACAAACTCTCAGAAATGAGAGCTATTATTGGTGATAAATATAAAATATTAAGTCTTAAAGATATAGGCTGTGATGAAGATATACCGGAAACGGCAGTTACACTTGAAGGAAATGCTGAAATAAAAGCGCGTTATGTAAAAGACAAATATGGTTATGATTGTTTTGCCGATGATACCGGTCTCGAAGTGGAAGCATTAGGTGGAGCTCCGGGAGTATATTCAGCAAGATATGCAGGCAATGAACATGATTCAGAAAAGAACATGAATTTACTTATGCATAATATGCAGGGCAAAAGTAACCGTAAAGCGCGTTTCAGAACAGTCATAGCATTGATAATAGGAGATAAACTTGACTTGTTTGAAGGTATAGTAAATGGGAATATAACCAATGAAGCATGTGGATTAAATGGTTTTGGATACGATCCTGTGTTTCAACCCGATGGTTATGAAGATACATTTGCTATGATGAATAGCGAGTGTAAAAATTCAATTAGCCATAGAGGATTGGCTACTAAAAAGTTAATTAATTATTTAGAATCTAATATATTATAAGATTATGATAAAGAGAATATTATTAATAGTGGCAGTCTTAATGCCTTTATTAGCAAAGGCTCAATTGGCAGTGGGAGAATGGAAGGTATACACAACTTTTGCCAATGAAATAACAAAGATGCTTGATACACCCGATAAAGTGTATTATTTATCAGAAGGCTGTTTATTCTCTTATGATAAAGAAACTGATGAGTCATATTCCTACTCATCGGCTAATAAACTTAATGATAATAATATTTCAAGCATTTATTACAATAAAAATAATAAGTATCTTTTTGTTGCTTATACATCAGGTAATATTGACTTATTGTATGACAACGGTGAGATTATAAATATGTCAGATATAAAAGATGCATCATTGACATCATCTAAAAATATAAATGACGTGGCTTTTTATGATAACCGCATTTATGTAGCAACTGCTTTTGGATTGGTTATATATGATGATCAAAAACACCAAGTAATTGAATCAGGAATCTATGAAAAGGATATTAAATCGGTAGAGGTAGTAGCCGATCATATTGTTATAAGTCATAATTGGTATTTATATTCTATTGATATTGAAAACAAAATAAATAAATTTGATAACTATAAAAAACTTATTAATACTCAAGCATGTGATATGCAAGCTATTTATGATAATAAGTTGATGTATATTTATCATAATAATTATGATACTTATCAGCTAAGAGTCGTAGATGTTGATTTTTCTAAAGATGTTCCTTTGTACAATACGACAGCTATACTGATGGATGGTTGTAAATATATTTACGAAAACAAGGAAAATATTATTTTATTTAATAAAACTACATTGGCTATATTTGATGAATCTGGTAATATGACATCTGTGACTTTGCCGAGTGAACTACAAGGTAAATCTATAGCTATGTGGAACGGTCTCAATTCAATATGGGCAGGTGATAAACAAGGATTGGGTAATTACGATATAAGCAGTGAAACTCTCATAGTATTAAAAGACAACTTTAAACCGGAAAGTTCAACAGTTAAAAGTGTTGATTTTTTAATTCCTGGAAAATCAGGCAAAATTTATGTTCTTAATACAGCAGCAAGTAAAATAGCAAATGTACATGATGCATTTACTCAATCACAAATAAATTCTATAAACAAAAATAAAATAGAAAATATAGTTCCCACAGAATTTACTAAAGCAAATAAAAATAATCCATCGGGAAATAATTTTTATGATAACTACAGATTGGTTGAGGATCCATTAGATGCTGAATCTTATTATTTAGGAAGTTATTGGGATGGAGTTTATAAAATTAAGAATGGAAAACAAATAAATAAATATGATTGGACCAATAGTACTATAAAAATGTTAGGTACATGGTCATGTAATATACCTGATTTAGCCTTTGATAAAAATAATAATTTATGGGTGCTTAATTTCGTAAAGGCAGGTTTTGATGCTTTACATTTTATTTCGGCTGAAAATCTTGCCAAAGAAACAACAGAAATAACAGATTGGGTATCTATAAATTTAGGTGATTTTATAGGTGATAAAGATGGTAAAATAATGATATGTAATAAATCAAACATGATATTTTTGACTGATGGCAGTTATAATAGTAAATTGGTTGCTTATGATACGAAAGGAACCTATGATAACCCTTCAGATGATGAATATTTGGTTTGGGAAAGTTTTATAGATCAAGATGGCAAAACATTCAGTCCTATATACATATCATCTTTATGTGAAGATGAAAATGGACGAATATGGATTGGTACAAAATACGGTGTTATAGAGATTACAAATGCCTCAAATGCAATGAATACAAGCATGACAATCAACCGTATAAAAGTTCCACGCAATGATGGTACTCAATTGGCCGATTATTTATTGGATAATTTGCAAGTTACATCTATATCTGTTGATAATTCAAATCGTAAATGGATAAGTACATCTACATCGGGAGTGTACCTTGTAAGTGAATCGGGAGATGAAATCATAGAGCATTTTACAACTGAAAATTCACAATTGCCTTCAAACAGGGTATATTCTGTTTTGAGTGATCCAAATAGTAATTCGGTATTTATTGGTACAGATTTAGGTCTTGTAGAATATAGCAGCACTTCATCTCCTTCACAGGACGATTATTCAAATGTATATGCCTATCCCAATCCTGTGCGTCCCGAATATACAGGTTGGATTACGATAAAAGGTTTAATGGAAAATTCACTTGTGAAAATTGCTGATGCTGCAGGAAATGTATTTTATACAACACAGTCAGAAGGTGGTATGGTAACATGGGACGGTTGTAATGCAAATGGGCAAAGAGTAAAAACAGGTGTTTATTATGTATTTGCTTCTCAAGGGCAAGAGGGAGAAGAAAAAACAGGAGCTGTTACCAAAATTCTTGTAGTAAACTAAAAATGGATATATAATTTGTTATGTCGGTAGGGCTAAAATATATTGACGAAGATGACAAATGTTATGGCATAACAGGCATGACAATTGGAATGATGATATGGGATAGTGAAAATCTTCTATCATCTGTTTCTCTTGATGCGTCTGCCGAGGATGCCATTGAGTTTTCTAATGATTATGCGTCATCGACTGTAAACGTTTCAGCAAAAGCTGCGTGGAATAGTATTGTTGAGCATTATCAGTTGTCAATGGGAATGCTTATAGCAAATGTAATGTGCCGTAACATCGTATTGCGCAACACATCTATAAATAATGAATTAAAAAATCTTATATACAAATATATAGCAGAAGAAGGTCAAGAAGCCTGCTCTTTGGAAGATGATGAAATAAGAAAACTTTTTGATAAAAGTTATAGTTATCTTCAACGTATATTCAATCATCAAGGTGTACAGAGCATAGTGCATGATTTTGCTCGTTCATTGAAAAGACAGAGGGTAATGTCTCAATCAGAAGTAGTTGAAAAGTTAAGAGCTTTGTCTATGCTATAATGTATAATTTTTAAGCATTTTAAGTAATATCATTGGAGATTCAGGTCCCATATTGAATATTAGGTCAAGAATGCTGAGATGAGGAATAAAACCCAATTGGGTTTTACGCACCTGATAATATTCTACCGGAGTGATGAAATCAAATTCATTGCTCCGGTAATCTTTTGTTATGTTTGTGATATTTTCTGATGAATATGAAATTACGTTGTTTAATTGCAAAATATCTCTTATAACAGCATCTATATCACATACAAAAGTCATGAGATTTTCCTTTGTAAAATGATCTCTGTGATTGAAAAACGGAGCAAATCTGTCAAAATAATATTCAAAAAACGGAGTGCGCCCATAAGCCGATTCTAAGGCTGTACGATGCACATTCCACCATTGACCGTGAGTTGATATATTTATGTCATTCCAAGCGGTCTGACGGCTTGTAACAGGCTTTTCAATGGGTATTGTCAATTGCAATGTGCCATGAGTGTCGGCTATAGTACACCGATGAGTGTTTTTTTTGCGCTTGTCATATTTCCAATACCGATCGATAACCACATTGCCATAAGCAGCCATAACTGCATAATAATCAATGTTGCCGCAATAGGTCGGCGGCAACAATATAGTTTGGTCGGGATATTTGATAAGAGGCGAAGTCATTATTTATCGGGATTGGCATCGGTAAATACACGATTCCAACGAATACCTCCGTTAAATATATTTTTGTCTTTGTCAAAAGAAACTATTACAAACATTGGTTTGCCTACAATGTGATCTTCAGGAACAAATCCCCAGAATCGCGAATCCAATGAGTTGTGGCGATTGTCTCCCATCATGAAATAATAATCCATTTTGAATGTATATTCCTTTGCCGGCTCGCCATTTATATACACAACACCATCGCGCATTTCGGCATCGTTGAATTCATAATTGCGAATGCAGCGGTTGTATATTGCCCATGTGCTGTCATTAAGTTCTATCGACGCTCCTTTTTCAGGTATCCATATAGGACCATAATTATCTTGTCCCCAACCCCATTTCACTCCTTGACCGAGAGGATATATATATTCTTCCGGTTGAGGTGATTGTTTTTCAATAAAGGCCAAATCAGGTTTTGATTTAAGTTTATCAACCATTTTAGTGGTTAGTGGAGCGTAATATATATCATTGAAATCTCTTGTTACGCTTCTGTCATCTACGCTCACACCGAGTTCCTCCCATTCGCTGTTGGTCATAGCTCGGTTATTAAGTTTGAAAAAATAATTGAATTGAACGTTCTCAGGCTGTTTTTGTTCTTTTCCATCTATGATAATGGTTCCATCTGCGATTTCAAGCGTTTCTCCGGGCAAGCCAACACAGCGTTTCACATAATTCTCACGACGGTCGACAGGGCGGTAAATGATTTCTCCAAAATCCCGTTCATTGGCTTCAATAAACTTACGTCCAAATTGTTTTACAAGTGTATAGTAATCGGGGTTTTGCACTTTGACAGTGACAGTATCTCCGGCAGGAAAATTAAAAACGACAATATCACCCGACTCAACATTGCCAAGTCCTTTTAAACGATGATATTTCCATTGAGGCCAATCGAGATAACTTTTTGTGTTGACTATAGGCAAAGTGTTTTGAACGAGCGGAAAATGTATAGGCGTCATTGGTACGCGTGGTCCGTAAGCCATTTTGTTCACCCACAGATAATCACCTACAAGCAGTGTTTTTTCAAGAGAAGATGAAGGTATTTGATAATTTTGACCTATAAATGCAAATACAAAATATACAAGTACCAAGGCATATACAATAGCGTCAACCCAGCTCATTATGCTTTTAAGCATCTTGTTTTTGCTCTTTTTCCACCATGTGAGAGGTATATACCCTGTGATATAAATATCAAACAGCAATATTATAAACAATGATACCCACCAACTGCCAAGCCAGGCTACCCAGGCAAAGAAAATCAGAGATACAATGCCAAATCTTATCCAACGAGTCTTTTTTGTTTCACTTATGCGGCGTTTGAAATCGTCCTTAAAATCAAATTTATCTGTCATATCAGTATATTATAATCAATTGTTTATCAATTCGCTCATCATTTGTTCCATTGAGAGAAAACCGGTGCGGGAAGCTATCCATTCTGCCGCGACAACCGCTCCAAGAGCAAAGCCTTCACGGCTTTTTGCTTTGTGTTCAATTGTGATTGTATCGACAGGACTGTCCCAAGAAATGATGTGAGTTCCCGGAACTTCACCTTCTCTCTCATGATTAATCAACAACTCATCTGTATCGGGAGTTTCCTCAGTCCAACGGTTTATACGGTCAACGTTATCTATAAGTCCGTTGGCAAGAGTGATAGCCGTGCCGCTCGGGTGGTCAAGCTTGTGTATATGATGAATTTCTGTCATTGATGGTGCATATTCGGTAAATCTGTTCATCAATGAACTAAGATATTTGTTCAATTCAAAAAACAGGTTCACTCCAAGACTGAAGTTTGACGACCAAAAAAAAGTAGCTCCTTGCTTGTCACACAATTCTTTGATTTCACTCATGCGGGAAGTCCATCCGGTGCTGCCAGATACGACTTTTACCCCTTGGGCAAACGATTTTTTATAATTATCCACGGCAGTGGCAGGAGTTGTAAACTCGATTGCCACATCGGCGCTGCGAAAAGCGGTGCTGTCAAAGTCATGCTGATTGTCAACGTCTATAATGGCAACAATTTCATGTCCGCGTTGTTGTGCAATGCGATGAATGGTTTTACCCATTTTGCCATAACCTATTAGAGCTATTTTCATTATATTCAATCTTTTGTGCAAAGTTACATAAAAATCTGCTTTTTTATATGTTTTAATCTCATGATAGGTAGTCTGCAATAAAAAACTTGCAAGAAAAATCTATAAAATGCCAGTTTGATGATTTTGCAATGAAAAAATAATGCCTAATTTTGTGAATCATGAAAAAATCCGATAATACATATATTGCACGATTGGCAAGCGTCGTTTCTATCTGTTATTTTCTTTTGGTCGGTCTGTACTTTTCACCGGTGAACTTGACCGGCAAAATAGTTTTACCTTTGGCATTTCTTACTCTATGCGCCATTCGGCTTTCTCATTTACCTATCGTGTTGGCCATGGGATTTTCGGCATTGGGCGACCTAATGGGATTTTATCATAATTTATGGGTACAGGTGGGAGCCTTTGCCTTTGTTCACATAGCTTATATATTTTTCTTTTGGCACACATGTCGGCATGACCGATCGACCGACGGGATTAAAAGGAAATCGCTCATTGTGTTTTTATATGGATTGACGGCGGGAATTTTCATTCTTCCTCACGTAAACGGGATTTTGCAGGCAGGCGTATCGGTCTATATTCTATTGATAATGACAATGTGTATTTTCGCATGGACTCATAAAAACCGGTACTATGCATTGGGTGCTTGGCTGTTTGTGATTTCAGATACGGTTTTGGCTTGGAATATGTTTGTTTCTCCAATCAAATGTGCCGGCCTCTTCATTATGATTCCCTACTATCTCGGGCAATGGATTTTGTTTGTACAAAGTATTCGTTCCAAGCAAGAACCTTGAAAAAGAATGTCGGGGTGAAGCAAATGATGCGGGAAATAACAAAATGCTCGATGAAATTATGTAAATTTGCATACAGGACTTTTTAATAGAATATTCATAAGTGACCGATGAATCGATTGAAGATAGCGTTTGATGCCAAAAGGGCAGTATGCAATAATACAGGATTGGGAAACTACAGCCGGCTTGTTATCGATGTGCTTTCCCGAGGGTATAGCGACAACGAGTATTTGCTTTATACTCCGGTTGACCGGCATAATGAGCGTTTGGCTCCATTGCTTGACCGGCACAATGTGTCACTTGTGTTGCCCGACAGTTGGGTCGGTAGCAAATTTTCGTCATTGTGGCGTGTCAGAGGAATATCAAGGCAGTTGAAACGTCAAGAGATTGATTTGTTTCACGGATTGAGCAATGAATTGCCGTTGACTATCGCACAAAGCGGCATACCGTCGGTTGTCACGATTCATGACCTCATTTTCAGGCATCACCCTGAGTGTTACAAACCTATAGACCGCAAGATATATGATTACAAATTCCGCCGGTCTGCTGAAAATGCAACGCGAGTCATTGCCATAAGCCAATGCACACGCCGGGATATTATCGATTTTTATGGTGTGTCGCCCGATAAGATTGATGTTGTATATCAAGGTTGCCACCCTATATTCAAGACTGCTGTTACAACTGAAACATGCGATGCTGTGGCAAAAAAATATCAATTGCCCAAAAGGTATATATTGTCGGTAGGAACAGTGGAAACACGTAAAAACCAGTTGCTTGCAGTGAAAGCAATGCGAGGGTTACCCGATGATGTGATGCTTGTTATAGTAGGGCGACGCACCGGTTATGCCCGCGAGATAGACGAATATATCGCCTCTCATGGACTGTCACGCCGGGTGCTGTTTCTTGAAGGTGTGCCTTTACAAGACTTGCCTTCATTGTATAATATGGCTGTCTTTTCGTCATATACAAGCCGTTTTGAGGGATTTGGACTTCCGGTCATCGAATCTCTGTCATCAGGCACACCGGTCTTGGCCGCTACGGGATCGTGTCTTGAAGAGGCAGGTGGTGTCGGTGCTGTATATGTCAACCCCGATGATGCTGAGCAATATATCCATGAGGCTATGCGCTTGATCGACGATGAGACATTGCGTTCCCGCATGATACAAGACGGACGGCTTCATATAGAAAATTTCAGTGACGAAAACTTTGCCCGCGGCATTGTTGACGTTTACAACAAAATAAGTAATTTTTGAAATATCATCTTGACAAAATATGGTAAAGAGAGTATTGATAATAGGAGCCGGTGGATTTATCGGCGGATTTATGGCAAAAGAAAGTCTCAATCGAGGTTATGAAACCTGGGTTGCCGTGCGGGAATCAACGTCACGCCGCTATCTCGATGATGAGCGGTTGCTTTTTATAGTGCTCGACTATGATAATGCCGATTCCATGTCACAGGTATTGTCGTCGTCATTGGCGGCGGGAGAGCGTTGGGATTATATTGTGTATAATCTCGGTGCTACAAAGTGCGCCAACTTTCAGGATTTCAACCGCATCAATTATGAGTATTTGCGACGTTTTGTGGAAGTGTTGCGCCAATGCGGACTTGTGCCTGAACGCTTTCTGTACATGAGCAGTCTTAGCGCGCTCGGTCCGGGTGATGAGAAAAACTATACTCCCATGACTTCAAAGATGATACCCAATCCCAACACCCGTTATGGATTGTCTAAAATAAAATCGGAAGTGTATCTTGAAACGCTTCCCGATTTTCCCTATATCGTTTTCCGACCGACAGGTGTTTACGGCCCTCATGAAAAAGATTATCTGATGATGATAAAGAGCATCGACAGTCATTGGGATTTCGGTGTAGGGTATCGCAAGCAGCTGCTGACGTTTATCTATGTCGAGGATTTGGTCAATGCTGTATATGACGCGCTTGAAGCCGGCGTGGTGAAAAAAAAATACATCATTTCAGAAGACAAGGCCTATACTCAAGCCCAATTCCGCAAAATTGTTGCCGATGAGCTTGGAGGCAAATGGGTTATTCCTATGAAACTGCCCATGTGGATTGTATATGTGGCATCGGTTGTGGCTGAGAAATGGGGCGTGGCTCAAATGAAGCCAAGCACTCTCAACCGCGACAAGTTTAAGATAATGAAGCAACGCAATTGGTCGTGTGATGTATCAGATGCCAAACGCGATTTTAATTTCTCCCCGCGTTTTTCATTAAGGGAGGGCATTAAGGCTACGGTTAAGGCTTATCTTGAAGACAAAAAATCAACGAAATGAGTGAGACAAACTGCAAAAATCCGCAATGGTTGTTGTGGGTTATTATAACGTTGCTATTGCCTGTGCTGGCGTTTCCATGGTTGTTGGCAAGACCCGAAACCCACAAAGTATTGTTGTGGCTGTATCCTGTCTATGCATTGACATCGGGATATCTGGCCTACCATTGCTATAAAGAGCGGAGAGAAATGACGGTGATTCTGCTTGTGTTGCTTGTTTTCAGTCATATTGCAATTTGGCTTATTTAAGGGAATTTCTATAAATTCCACGAATAAGTTAAACAATAGATAACGGGAACAGT
>CAZBUT010000028.1:0-2861 GCA_964495165.1 uncultured Muribaculaceae bacterium
GGAAATTGCCCGTGAGTTGAAGTTCTGGAATGCTCCGCTGTCGATTCACGTCGAATATGACGGCGGGTTGAATTACATAAAAGACAGCTATCTCGGAGGTGTTACTTATACCTACAACAACGCATCTTTTGATAAAGGTTTTTCAGCAAGTGTGATGTATAAATATATATATGGTAATACATCGCCCAGTAATTTCCAGCTTACGGCAACGTGGTACATGCATTTTGACAAAGGGAGATACACATTTAGTGGTTTTGCCGATTTTTGGCGGGAACGCCACTTTGACATGAATGGCGGAAGCCATTTGTTGACCTTCTTGGCCGAACCTCAATTTTGGGTTAACTTCAATGCATTCCCTTGGGCTGACGATGATTTTAAATTAAGTGTTGGCACCGAATGGGAAATCACTTCAAATTTTGCCCTAATGGAAGGGTGGCATTGGAATCCGACCTTAGCCCTCAAATGGACCTTCTAAAAATAACAAAGGCGCGCCTTGATTATTATTCGGCGCGCCTTTGTCGTGTTTTGTAGCGGTTATTTTTGGAGTGCTGATGCCATTGAGGCGGCTGCGCGACGACCATCGCCCATAGCAAGAATCACGGTCGCACCTCCACGCACAATGTCACCTCCTGCATATAAATCATCAAGAGACGACTGCATTGTTACATCGTTTACGACAATAGTGCCGCGCCGTGATACTTCAAGGTCGGAGATGGCATTGGGAATTAATGGGTTGGGGGATACTCCAACACTCACAATGACCAGATCGACGGGTATGTCTTCGACTGCACCTTCAATAGCTACCGGCGATCGGCGGCCGTCTGCATCTGGTTCGCCAAGTTCCATTTTTTGTACTCTCATAGCGTTTACACGCCCTTTTTCATCTCCGAGATATTCAATCGGGTTATGTAAAGTGAGAAATTGTACGCCTTCTTCTTTGGCATGTTTGACCTCTTCGGCGCGAGCCGGCATCTCGGCTTCGCCACGACGGTAAACAATCATTGCTGTTTCAGCTCCCATACGTCGTGCAGTACGCACAGAGTCCATTGCGGTATTTCCTCCGCCTATTACGGCTACTCGTTTTCCTCTTAACACGGGGGTGTCCCAATCGTTGCGTCCTGCCCCCATGAGGTTGACGCGTGTGAGGTATTCATTGCTCGACATGACTCCGATGAGGTTTTCGCCGGGAATATTCATGAATCGGGGCAAGCCGGCTCCCGATGCTACAAATATGCCTTTGAATCCCATATCGTGCAAGTCTTCATATGATAGAGTTTTGCCTACGATGCAATCTTTTATGAACTCGACCCCCAAGGCACGCAATCCGTTGATTTCAACTTCAACGACTGCATTGGGGAGACGGAATTCGGGTATCCCGTATTTCAATACGCCTCCGATTTCGTGAAGGGCTTCAAATACCGTGACATCAAATCCGCGTTTAGCCATGTCGCCGGCAAAAGACAATCCGGCCGGTCCAGATCCGACAACGGCTACTTTTATGCCGTTTTTATCGGCGATTTCGGGCATAGATACATTTCCGCTCAGGCGTTCGGTGTCGGCTGCAAAGCGTTCAAGATAACCGATTGCGACCGGCTCTTTTTTCATCTTGTGGTACAGACAGCGCGATTCACATTGTTTCTCTTGCGGGCATACACGTCCACACACTGCCGGTAGCGCGCTTGTCTCTTTAAGCACAACGGCTGCCGCATGGAAGTCGCCACGTTCAATGTTTTTGATAAATCCGGGAATGTTGATGTTTACCGGGCAGCCTGTTACGCATTGAGGGTCGGGACAGTCCATGCAACGGGTCGCTTCTATAACGGCTTGCTCGGCATTGATACCTTGATTAACTTCTTCGTTGCATGTCACGCGGTATTGCGGATCAAGCTCCGGCATTTTTACTCGTGGTATAGCAGTGCGCTCTTTGGCAGAAACGCTTTTACGCAAGTCTTCACGCCATTGGGCGTCGCGTGGTGCTGATGTGTTGTTATTGTTGCTCATTTTATTGTAGTCGTGAGATTAATTATAGGAACGAAGTCGCATGAGCATCTCGTCAAAATCAACTTGATGCGCGTCAAATTCCGGTCCGTCGATACAAACAAAGCGTGTTTTGCCGTCAACTGTTATGCGGCAGGCTCCGCACATTCCGGTTCCGTCAACCATGATAGTATTGAGGGAACACACTGTGGGCACTTCATATTTTTTTGTTAACAATGAAACAAATTTCATCATTATTGCCGGACCGATTGTCACAACTTGGTCAACTTTTTCGCGTTGAATCACTTCTTCAACACCGTTTGTGACAAGCCCTTGTCGTCCGTATGACCCGTCATCGGTCATTATAATTACTTCGTCGGAATAGGGACGTACTTGATCTTCAAGGATAATAAGGTCTTTTGTGCGAGCGGCAAGCACTGTTATTACACGGTTGCCGGCTTGTTTCATCGCTTTGATTATGGGGAGAAGCGGTGCAACGCCAACGCCTCCTCCGCAACACACGACTGTGCCGACTTTTTCAATGTGTGTCGCCTTGCCGAGCGGGCCGACAACATCGGTCAGGTATTCTCCAGGGTTAAGGGCGCATATTTTTTTTGTTGACTCGCCTATGGCTTGTATAACAAGCGTTATTGAACCTTTCTCAATGTTGGCATCGGCAATGGTCAAAGGAATACGCTCGCCATGCTCTCCTGCGCGCACTATGACAAAGTGCCCGGGGCGGCGCGAACGTGCAATCATTGGAGCTTCTACTACAAGTTTGACAACTTTCTCAGAAAAATGCTCCTTTTCAAGTATTTTGTTCATTTTTGATAATGATTGGTAATAAACATTGGGTTAATGACTGCAAAGTTATAGAAAATTAT
>CAZBUT010000028.1:2871-10164 GCA_964495165.1 uncultured Muribaculaceae bacterium
TTGTGGTATAGAAATCAATAAATTATCATAAGATGAAATATTTAGTAAGCAGTGTAATTGCATTGGCAACGGTGTTAGGAGCATCGGCCGATGATAAAGTTGTCGATCCCGACAGCACAGGATTTAAGTTTACCGATGTGAAAGTTGTTAAGACAACATCGGTAAAAGATCAGAACAAATCAGGCACATGCTGGTGCTTTGCCGGCACGTCTCATTTTGAAGATGAAATAATAAAATCAGGCGGCGATTCTCTTGATATTTCCGAGATGTTTACTGTGCGTCAATGCTATGTCGAGAAGGCGATACGCTACGTGCGCATGTATGGCTCGACAGCGTTTTCTCCCGGTGGCAGCATTCTTGATGTTCCCTATGTGTGGGCAAAGTATGGCGCGATTCCCGAGGAAGTGTATAATGGTCTTGGTTATGGAGAAGAAAAACATAATCATGGCGAACTTCATGCTGTGCTTGACGCATATATGAGATCGGTTGAAGCCAATCCCAATAAAAAACTTACAACTGCATGGCAACGCGGTTTTGAGGGCATTCTTGATGCCTATTTCGGCAAAGTCCCTGAGACTTTTACCTACAAAGGTAAAACATATACACCTCAGTCATATGCAAAATCTCTCGGTCTCAATGTTGACAACTATGTGGCTGTAACATCGTTTACTCACCACCCGTTCTATAAGCCGTTTGTGCTTGAAGTCGCCGATAACTGGCTGTGGGGGCAATATCAAAATGTCCCGATGGAGGAGTTGAAAGCGATTGTTGACAATGCTATAGACAACGGCTATAGCGTGGTTTGGGCTGCTGATGTGAGCGAAGGCGGGTTTAAGTGGCGTAAAGGTTATGCTGTGTTCCCCAAGGGTAAAGACCAAGGAGATATGGACGCTACCGAACTGGCTCGTTGGGTGAAGCTCTCTGACAAAGATCGTCAAGACGAAAAATATGATATAAAGGGTCCGGTTGAAGAAGAAGCCGTGACTCAAGAATCGCGCCAAGAAATGTTTGACCGTCTTGAAACTACCGATGACCACGGTATGGTGATTGTTGGAACGGCAGTCGATCAAGAAGGTAACAAATATTACAAGGTGAAAAACTCTTGGGATACCAACCAAGTGTATGACGGATACTTTTATGTGTCAGAGCCTTATTTCTATGCAAAGACGATGAGCATATTGGTACATAAAAAAGCTATACCTGCAGAAAGATCCAAAAAAATGAATTAATCGGCAGGTAACGTATAATGGTAAACGGCAAGGCATATAAAGAGCTTTGCCGTTTTCAGTTTATAGCTGCAACCGATCGGTCTCTGAGGTTGTTATATAGAAAAATGGTGAAGAATATGAAAAACAGAGTATTATATGTATTGACTATCGGGGCGGTAATCATTAGTATTGTAGCTATTGTTGTGGCTGTGTGTCGTATTGAACCAGTTACTGCCGAATGGATGGGCATATTAATCGGAATACTGGGTTTGTTGACTTCGGTATTGCTCGGTTGGCAGGTGTTCAGCATTATCAACCTGCGGGGAATGGAGAGTAAACTTAAAAGTTTGGAAGAAATATCCCGTAAAGGTGATTCTGAAGCGATAGGCAAAGCCTATGACGGAATAGCCACTCTTTATATCACATCGGTTCCTGACGGCAATAAAACTCAAGACGAAATCATATCTGATCACATATATGGCTATCTGCTATTTACTGCATTGGCGATGGTAATGCAGAGCGAGGCCGGCAATTATGGCTATTGCGAATCGACAATCGGACATTTGCTTAAAATTAACCGCGATAGGTTCATCATCAACGAGCGTCAACGCGACAATATATTTGACATTGCGGTAAAAGTAACTTCAAACGGCAATATAAAAAACTATCCCGACTATCTGCGCTGGATTGCAACTCTCGTTTAACATGGCTATGAACACTGATGTCGTGACTAATGTGTTCCCATTAGACTCATTAGCCCCATTTTCTCCAAATGGGACTTTCATTAATTTAGTGAATGAAAGTGCATTTGGGTGAAAGATGCGGAAAATTGCGGGGAAGTTTTGCGGGGATTGAATTAAATGTGTAACTTAGTTGCTCGGTTTAATTAGAGTTAAACCGGTGGTGATTCTATAAAAAGGAGATTGAAAAATAATAACATATAACCTATAAATCATGAAAAGAAAACATTTATTGGCGGCGGGAGCTGCGGTCACTGCGTTGGCGGGCATTTCATGCTCGGGCGGTATGAGTCAGCCTGCCGATGTAATTTCAACCTGTGATGAATATACAGTTTACGATAACAGGGTAGAACAGGGCGGGTTTACCGCTACGGCACTGAGTCCGACAAAGATAGTGACCGACTATAAGAGTCTGGTCACATCGGGTGCGTCATCGTTGGTGAATTTCCGTTTTTCGATAAACAGCCGTGATAACGAGTTGCCGCAGGGATTCAGTCACACGGCGTTGATAGACGATGCCGAGTCGGATAATCATATTTTTGCATTTGGCGCTATCTCTGAGCGTGTTGACTCAACTGCAACCGGCACAGAGTTGGCCAAAGACACTAAGTGGACAGTGAGGGTTGATATGCGCCCTGTGTTGGCATCGTTTAAGGATAACGGTCATTTTGTGACTGCTACCGGAGATTCGATATATGCCGATGACTTCAAGGGTGTGTGGATTGCGGGAAGCGTCGACCCGTTGAGCTGGGATTTCGAGAACCTGTATGGCAAAGATGACCGCAAATTGAAAGATCGCGGCGACGGCATTTATGAGGTGACACTCACGGTGAATCCCACAACCGATCGCCCTGCCGATGTGACCGAGTGGAGCATAGACTCTATCGATAGCCGTTTCCCTCGTTACGAATCAGATCAGTTGCTTGTCGACGCGATTTACAACATGTCGCTTGACTGCATCAAGTCAAACATACGTCCGGATAATACCTACCGTGCAGGTGCTGCTTGGGACGGTGTTTGGACTCGTGATGTGAGCTATTCGATATATCTTGCGTTGGCCTATCTTGACCCTGAAAATGCAATGAACAGCTTGCGTGCCAAAGTGAAAAACGGACGCATTATTCAAGATACAGGCACAGGCGGTGCATGGCCGGTGTCGAGCGACCGCATAGTGTGGGCTACTGCCGCATGGGAAATTTATAAAACCACCGGCGACAAGCAATGGCTTGCCGAGGCTTATGACGTAATTGTGGCAAGCCTCAAAGATGATATGCTTGTTGTGTGGGACAATGAGCATCGGCTGATGCATGGCGAACAGAGTTACCTCGATTGGCGTGAGCAGACCTATCCGCGCTGGATGCAACCAAAAGATATTTATGAATCGATGTGCCTTGGCACGAATGTAGTCTTTGCCCATGCGTTTGAGATTGTTGAAGATATGGCAGATGAACTTGATGTAGAGGCTCCTGCCGAGTTTGAGGGCATGGACGACACAATCAAAAACTCTATAAACAAAAATCTATGGATAGAGGAAAAAGGATATTACAGCGGTTATCTGTATGGCGGTGTTTATCCTATTCAGTCTCAAGCAACCGATGCACTCGGTCAGGCTATAAGCATAATCTTTGATGTCGCTACCGATGATATGGCTCATTCCGTAATAAGCAAAACACCGGTGCAGCCCTATGGTATATCATCGGTATATCCTCAAATGCCTGATATAAAGCCTTACCACAATGATGCAGTGTGGCCGTTTGTACAGTCTTATTGGAACTTGGCGGCAGCCAAAGTCGGCAATATCGATGCGTTTAATGCCGGATTTGGTGCAATATGCCGTGCAGCTGCTTTATTTGGAACTCAGAAAGAATTGTTTGTGTCATCAAATGGTGACTATCGGGGAACAGCCGTGAACTCAGACAAAATGCTATGGAGCTCGACCGGCTACGTTTCGATGATGGTGCGTGTTTTTGCCGGTATGGAGTTTGAAACAGACGATATTGAGTTTGAACCGTTTATTCCGGTTGCTATCTCAGGTACAAAGAAAATTTCGGGATTCCGTTATCGCGATGCTGTTTTGGATATTGTCATAAATGGAACAGGCGATGAAGTCGCATCATTCACGATAGATGGAGTCGCTTGTGACGAACATAAATTCCCCGCATCTATGGCTCATGGCAAACATGTGATTGAAATCACAATGGTCGATAATGAAATAGTGCCACAACCACGCAATGCGGCTCCGCAGGCATGGATGCCCTCAACTCCTATTGTGGCTTGGAATTCCGATGTGGTAACAATTGAAAATTATAAGCCCGGTTTGACTTATAAAGTGTATAAAAACGGAGAACTTGAAGAACCTGTGTCGGTTGCTGATATTACACTTGGCGAAATGGATTGCTATACAATGATTGATATAGTGCCTGTCAACGGCGTGCTGTCGGGATTTACTATGCAGCCGATCGAATATATCCCTGAAAATGCTGAAACAATCATTCAAGCCGAGTCTGTAGCGACACCCGGCACCAAGTTTGTTGCTGATCCCAAGAAAGCTCGTCGATTTGTTGAGGTGACAACCGATAAAAATACCCGTTTGGTATTTGATGTGACTGTCGAAGAAGCCGGCGTTTATTTTATTGATGTGCGTTATGCCAATGGCTCGGGCCCGATAAATACGGAAAACAAATGCGCAATACGCACTCTTGTCGTTAATGGCGATCGTGCCGGAGCAGTTGTAATGCCACAACGAGGTATAGGCGAATGGTTGTCAACCGGCTTCAGTAATCGTGTCGTTGCAAATCTTAATGCCGGAGCAAACAAATTGTCGCTGGAGTATCTCCTGCCTGAAAATATGAATATGAATGGTGAAACAAACACCGCTTTGATTGATTATATTAGAATTATAAGAAAATAAACAATGAAACGTAAGTCGATATTATTGGCATGTGCCACACTCTGTGGGCTCACCATGTGGGGCAAGCCGCAGATTGATATAGTAAATCCTCCATATTGGTGGACGGGAATGGAAAATGATACATTGCAAATAATGGTTCATGGCGAGGATATACGCGACGCCCATGTCACGGTTGATTATCCCGGTGTGGAGCTGCTCGATGTCGCAAGGCTGGAAAGCCCCAATTACCAATTTATTTATCTGCTTGTAAAAGATGATGCCAAGCCCGGTACAATAAATATCACATTTGACGACTTGTCATGGAAAAGAAACCGCAAAGAGGTGATACCTTATGAGTTGCGTCAAAGAACTCCCGGGGCAAAGGATATTAAAGGATTTGATGCCTCAGATGTGCTGTATCTGATTATGCCCGACCGTTTTGCCGACGGAAATCCCGAAAACAACAATCATGCCGATATCGTGAATAAAGTTGGCGTTAACAGAGAAGACCCCAATGCCCGGCATGGTGGAGATATTAAAGGAATAATGGATCACATTGGGTATATTGACAGTCTTGGTGTGACTGCTATTTGGGTCAATCCGGTTCTTACCAATGATATGCCCGGCGGGGCATATCATGGCTATGCCACTACCGACTATTACAATATAGATCCGCGTTTCGGCTCTAACGACGAGTGGAATGAACTCGTTGCCGAATGTCATCGCCGAGGGATAAAAGTTGTAATGGATATGATTTTCAATCATTCGGGCAGTAGCCATATTTGGCTTACAGACCGTCCCTCACGGGACTGGTTTAACTTCCCCGAAGGATATGAGCAGACAAGTTACAGGCTTTCAACAGTGTATGATCCATACGCAAGCGATTATGACAAGCGGCTTACAACCGAAGGCTGGTTTGTTGAATCGATGCCCGACTTGAATCAGAATAACAAGCATTTGATGGACTATCTTATACAAAATTCGATATGGTGGATCGAATCTTCAAAAATCGACGGCATAAGAATGGATACCCATCCTTATGCGTTTATCGAGCCAATGGCTCGTTGGATTGAAGCTGTCGAGCGCGAATATCCCGGATATAATATAGTAGGGGAGTGCTGGTATGCCAATGAAGGCGGTGAGGCGTTTTGGCAAAGAGGTAGCAAGGTAAACAATGTGTCAGACTCCAATCTGCCTACTGTTATGGACTTCGTGCTTTCGATTTCTGCCCGTAAGGCCTTTAGTGAACAAACAACTCCATGGACGGGATTAAATGCTATATACGATCATCTTGCGTTGGATTATTTGTTCCCTGAGCCCCAGAAGATACTTACATTCCTGGATAATCATGACACCGACCGATTTTTGCTTGAGTTGCCTGAAAATCTTGGCTGGTGGAAACAGGCAATGGCGTTTCTGCTCACGTCTCGTGGCATTCCGCAGATATATTATGGAACGGAATTGCTCATGCATGGCAAGAAGGAGGGTAGCGACGGATATGTGCGCAGGGATTTCCCGGGCGGATTTCCCGGTGATGATGTTAACGCATTTACTGCAGCAGGACGCACACCGATGCAAAATGAGGCGTATGATTTCTTGTCAAAATTGTTGAATTGGCGCAAGGGCGCAGCCAATGACGTGATTGCACGTGGCTCTCTTAAACACTTTATGCCCACCAACGGATTGTATCTATATCAACGCAAATTGGGAGAAAAAGAAGTGTATGTGATTTTGAATGGCAATGATGAGGAAGTGTCAGCTTCTATGAGCCGGTATTCTGAAGTCTTGCCCGAGGGCATCGTGTTGAGAGATATGCTTTCAGGTGAGGAGATTTCTATTACTGAAGAGATGACATTTGCCCCTCGGGCTATATATATACTTGAGAATTTTTGATATGACTTGTTATGAAGCGCGTAGGGATATTGTCTGATACTCATTCATGTTGGGATGCGCGTTTTGCCGAGCATTTTTCCGGGTGTGACGAGATATGGCACGCCGGAGATGTCGGCGACATTGCAGTAATTAAGCAGCTTGAGGATATTGCGCCTGTGGTGCGTGCCGTTTCCGGCAATATAGACCATGGAGATGTGTGTCGCAAATGCAAGGAGATTGAGCACTTCTCGGTTGAAGGAATCAATGTGTGGTTGACTCATATAGGCGGCTACCCCGGGAAATATGCCCCGGGGTTAAAGCGCCTGTTGCGTGACAATCACATAAAACTGATGGTTACAGGTCACTCTCATATACTGAAAGTGATGTGGGATCACGAACTTGACATGTTGCACATCAACCCTGGGGCGGCCGGCTACTACGGTTGGCAGCAGCAGCGCACGTTGGTACGTTTGGTCTTGGACAACGGAAACATGCGTGATCTTGAAGTAATTGAATTAGGAAAGAAAAAAAGGGAATTTCTATAAATTCCACGAATAAGTTAAACAATAGATAACGGGAACTG
>CAZBUT010000029.1:0-10100 GCA_964495165.1 uncultured Muribaculaceae bacterium
GTCAGACTTATTTACGCCACCAGAAACCAATACAT
Organism: uncultured Muribaculaceae bacterium; assembly: GCA_964495165.1. Classification (GTDB taxonomy): domain Bacteria; phylum Bacteroidota; class Bacteroidia; order Bacteroidales; family Muribaculaceae; genus RGIG4079. Next base: position 36 of record CAZBUT010000029.1, read on the forward strand.
CTACAGCATTGCTCACGTCATTTATGTCACTCATTCCTGTTGACATTATCACTTTGCCTCCATATCCCGCAATACGCCTCAAATACGGTAGATTTGTTATCTCTCCTGACGGTATTTTCCACAGAGGAAGACCCAATGAATGTAGAAAGTCGATGCTTTCCATATCAAATGCCGTTGACAAGAAGGATATACCTCTCTCCTTGCATCGCGCAATCAGTATCAAATGTTCACTTATCGACAACTCAAGCCGTTTCAACATTGCCAATTGGGTATTGTCCTTGTCGGTGGTGTTTTCTTGTTGATACTTGGCCTTCTGAGCGTTTCGTGACACCAATTTTTCAGCCTTGAATGTCTGGAATTTTACATAATCGGCACCGGCATCAGCAGCCTTATCAACAAGTTCAAGAGCCATTTCAAGCGACCCATTGTGATTAACGCCAGCCTCGGCTATTATTATTGTGTGAGGAGTAATCATAAGCCTTTTATCAATCGTGCAGGCACACCTGCATATATACCTTTTTCTGCAATGTCTCTGACGACAACAGCTCCGGCACCGATAATACATTCATCGGTCACTGAACAGCCGTTTATCAAAACCGCCCCACTACCTACAAACACGCCGCTACCAATCCTACAACCGCCATTTACCATAGCACCGGTCGATACATGAGAAAAATCACCGACTTCCACATCATGTTCAATATTGCAACAACTATTTATAATACACCCCATGCCAATTGCTGCCATAGCGTTTACGTGGGCATTATTCATAATAACACTGCCCTCGCCGACTGTAGCGTGCCGTGAAACTTGAGCAAACGGAGAAACCAAAGTCGCCAATCTTCCACCGGCTTCCACTACAAGGCTATGCAGTTTACGGCGTAACGAAGCATCATGAGTATGACCGATAGTCACAATAAATTCCGATTTTGCAACATATTGCCTCATTTCATCATCTGTACCGACCACCCGATAACCCATAACATATTTCCCGATCTCTGACGGACGATCCAATATGCCTGTGATTGTGTAACCAAGTCTTTCGGCAACATCGATTACCGAACGACAATGTCCACCACCACCAACGAGTATCAGATTTTTATTCATAAATGAATTTTTTATACGTTATATATACCCGCTTTGTAGCGTTTCAGATTGTCGGGGGTTGTAAACCATTGAATTGTCTCGGTCAAACCTTGGCGTATATCATATTGCGGAGTAAATCCGGTTAATGATTTTATTTTTGAATTATCTCCCCATAGGCGGAATACTTCAGAATTACGTGGACGAATACGCTCGGAATCTTCAACAAATGTAACATCTTTGCCCATCAACTCGGCTATGAGTTCAAGTGTTTGCCGCATACTTATCTCATAATTGCTACATATATTTATTTCCTGTCCTATCGCCTTATCACAACCTGCAAGTACAATAAATCCACGGCAGGTATCTTTCACATAATTAAAATCTCGCGTAGGTGTTAAATCTCCGAGTTTTATCTCATTTGCCCCATTTGCGATTTGTGTTATGATAGTCGGTATTATAGCTCGGGCACTTTGTCGCGGTCCATAGGTATTAAACGGACGGGCTATTACAACAGGCAAACCAAAAGCGTTATAATAACTCATTGCAATAGCATCAGCACCTATTTTTGTAGCCGAGTATGGTGATTGAGGTTGACGCGGGTGTTTTTCATCAATCGGCACATACTGAGCGGTACCATATACCTCCGATGTAGATGTAACAATCAACCGCTCTACGCCACAATCACGTGCAGCCTGACACATATTCAATGTCCCTGTCACATTGGTGTCTACATAGCTTCCCGGAGCAACATAGCTATAAGGAATCGCGATCAAGGCGGCCAGATGAAAAACAATTTTGCAATCTTTGCATATAGACCGGCAAAAAGATGCATCTCTGACATCTCCACTCACAATTTCGAGACGCTCATGCTCGATGCCTTCAAGCCAGCCCCAATTATTAAATGAATTATATAATGATAAAGCACGCACCTCATACCCCTCGGCAAGGAGCATTTCTGTCAAGTGCGAGCCAATAAACCCGTCGGCACCCGTCACAAGGACTTTCGGTTTGTTTATATCTGTCACCATTTCTTCAATTTATAAATTATTGTATCGCCATTTTCATCAACATAGCTCAAACTCATCTTTGAGCCAGACATTGAGATTATGGTCAATTCGTTTATATCGGCAACCAAGTGAGTTTCAATATTTGGAGCATATATATCGGATCCGGCTTCATGATTGTCATCATAATGGCGATAATCAATTACCAATTTTCCGTCAAGTTCTTTCCATGTACCCCAACTGCTTTCGTAATCATGGTGTTCCCAAACTTTTACCATACAAAATACCGAAGCCTGAAATTTCCAAAAGATATTACCTTTATATTCGGCATCTATCTCGCCATTAACAGTCATCGACTCAAGTTTCCACGTGCCGAAATACTCACCAATATCACCATTGTTGCGCGTGCACGACACACATAATATCACACTCAAAAGGATTACATATTGTATTCCACGATTAATGAACCGCATCATATCACTTTTCATTTTTTGCCAATATTAAACAAACCATTGTATGACACAGTCACAAGACCGCCCAAATTATCTCCATACATAGAACCGCTATCAAAGGCAACTTGTGCATTTACACTTAAGCCTTTAACCGAAGGCACTTTATAAGTGACATCAACCGAGGCTGATGTATTTTCAAGAGGCGTAACCAAAGGGATGTATCCATTGCCCCACCCTTTTCTATAACTAAACATGACTCGATATGTGACAGGACGTGAGATTTGTCCATTTAATGCAAAATGAATACCTCTCACTCGAGTGCACACATATGCGGGAAAACCGTCAAGGTTATACAACGGTGAGCGCAAAAATGGCGAACCTATCGACATGCCATAGTTGGCATATGAGTTATAAAATGCGTTATTATAATAATTATCAGCACCTTCTGCCCTATCTGTAATAGTTGTTCCTGCCGAATCATCAGGATCCCAATGCATCGGACCCGATTGATTGGTAAAGTCAAGGTACTCTATTACCGCGCCATTAATAATACCTCCACTTGCGTTATTGTATTCAAGCCCCCACAATCCGTCAAATCCATTTAACTTGCCTATGCCTGAACCGTCTTCCCAAGGCCATTGAAAATAGGCTTTCAGTTCATCATTGTTTTTCAAACGGTAGCGAGCCATAAAATCCCAACTTCCAAGATGATTACCAAGCACAAAACCTTCTTCCGAGGTGTTTTTAGGAATAAACATTTCAAAAAAATCGCCTATTTTATCGGGGTGATTATACGTACTTCTTAAAACGCCGTCACTATAATTTTCAGTTGTTCCTCCAAATATCCCGGCAGCTTGCGCCCCTATCGTTACAGAAAAACGCTCCGTCGGTTTTGTCCTGAAATAAGCCCGTTTATAGGTGTACCAGCTACCTGTAGTCAAATGATAGTTATAATAATTATAGTGGTTACGCACGTAGTCGTTATCGGTAAACTTGCCATAAGATATTTCGCCCGAAATTTGCACCCAGCCATTAGTAAAAGGGATATTTTGGAAGTCAATGAATCCGGCGCGTGCTTCAGGGATAGGTCTTGCATTTCCACTCTCAATCAAATCTCCACTTGACAATTCGGCATTCAGCAATTTAGACTCATATTCTTTCAATCCCACCGTCAAAAATACCCCTCGGTATTTTATCTCACCATAGAGTTGTTGCAACCATACGGCAGCCGGGTCTTCTTTATGACCATAAAACGTTTTTGAGTCAAGATCATATCGCTGATATTCAAGTTCACTGCCATAGCCACCAACCGCTTCGACACCAAATCCATAACTAAACCGACGAGTCATATCTAATTTATGCCATGCGCCCAATTGCAACAATGCATTTGATGATTGAGTCAATATGCCATGACGATTTGAAGCTATGTAATATGGTGCAAAATCGCCGCTGCCGGCATTACCTATAATAGAGGCTTCATATTCGACCGGGAGCTGAGCCGAAGAAATAAATGGCACAGACACAATTGCGATCGCCAATATTTTTTTCACGGAGAGTTTTTTCATTATTTCACTTTTATATTATTTACTGAGGCAATTGCTCATCGGCGTGATACGTCCCGATATGACGTTCTTTTTTCTCATCAAAAATCTCATCGATAGCAAAAAATATTCCACTTTCCTCAACATCTCCAAACTCATCATTTATTGCCGTACCAAACATTCTCATTGTCGGAGACAGACTCATATATGCGTTTACCAAAGGCGGAATATTATATCCGTGGTCGCGCACTGTTTTATTGAGAATCTTATAATCGTCTTTAAAGCAATCAGAAGTAAACATCTCTTTCAATTCAGAGATATTCATGTTTGTCTCAAGCGGTTTTATCGGAGTCACCAAATTATCAGGATCGGGGAAATGTTTTGAAAGGAAATATAATATCATGTTGCGGCATTCGACCGAATAATTGGGATACATTGTAACCTTCCCAAACAAATACTTTATTTCGGGATGCACAACAGTCAAAGCTCCAAGCCCGTCCCACAGATTGTCAAGTGCATACAGAGCTTTTGCGCCCGCCTTTGAAGACTGATACTCAAGACGCACAAACGATCGGCCGAGTTCAAGCGTGTACGGCAGATACTCGTCAAGAAATTTCTGCGAGAACTTAAACATGTGAGAAGTAGCAATGCGAGGTATTCCGTCGTTTTGCATTTTAATATCTTTGCCCGTAATAAAACGATAACCACCAAGTATCAGATGGGCTTCCGGATCCCACACAATCAATTGACGACACGGAGGTGTCATTACATCAAAATCATCGATATCGCACGATTTACCGGTTCCTCCACCTGCCGTGCGGAACGCTATTTCACGCAAACGCCCTATTTCACGCATGATGTTAGGAGAATCAAAAGCATCAACCACATATATAAAATTGTTGCCTTTGTTTGTTACACGCAAAAATTTATCGGCTGTTAATTCAGCTTCTATATCGGAGAGAGGTATCGGTTCTATAATCTTTTCTTCCATGATAGTTATCTCTGTATTTCAAGAAAAACTAAATCATTGATTTTTCAGGTTATACACTATGTCTTTTATACGTTGGGCTTCGTCCGATGCATTTTTGCCGGTTTTGAGACTGCTCCACTTAATAGGTGCAGAAGCATATATTGTGAAACATTTTCCTTTGCAACGAAATATCTCCCGTGGCAAATATATCATCTCGACATTAAATTTCACGCCCAAACGAGTACGAAATTTTGCAAATTTATAAAAAAACGGCGAATTTTCCGCATCAAAATAGACCGGAATTACATCTCGCTTGTATTCTGCGCATTTGTTTACAAACATTTTACGCCAATCCAGATCTTTGATTGTCCCATCATCACGACGACGGGAACACAATCCGGCGGGAAAAATTATTATCGGGTCATTGCCAGCAAATGCCTCTTCAATCGCATCACTTGCCCCACGGCTTTGCTTTCCATGTTTATTTATCGGCAAAAACACTCCGTTTAAAGGTTTTACTGCCATAAGCAAATCATTGACCACAAACTTTACGTTTCCGCCATAACGCGACGATACATAATCAATCATCGCAATCCCGTCAAGTGCTCCAAGAGGGTGATTTGACACAAACGCCACACGGCGGTTGTCAACTGCGGGAAGTAGTTCCTCATTCTCCACACGATAACTCACGTCTAAATCAGAAAGCACGCCTCGGCAGAAGTCTGCATCACGACGACCATGATTATTTTCAAGCAATTGATTTAACTGCTCTTGACATATTGTACGCTCTATCCACCGTATGACACAATGCGGAATATAACGATAATATTTCGATGCCCGTTGCCGTAATACGGCATCAACATCTATCTTTATCACGTCGTCTTGATTCATACTGCAAAAATACATAAAAATCCCAAATTTTATGTACTTTTGCATATATAGAACAATCATCTACTCAAACCACAGCAAACGATGAATTGGAATAACCGTGTCTTTGTAGCAGCACAAATCGCATACGTTGCAGTGATTATCGCCGCTTCGGCATTGATGCCTGGAGCCGATACTGTCTCGACAGCTACAGCCATGGTTGGAGTTTGGGTGTTGACATCAATCGTATATCGCCGATTCGGCGCATGTAATAATGCAGGTTGGTGGACATTACTTGCCGCGACCTCAATATTGTCGGTCGGCGTAATTGCCAACGTACATTATTTCACGACTGTATTGGGTGGAACTACTGCCGAACCTGTTTTATGCAACGCCGACGCCCACAGATACTACTACGACGCCTTAGAGTGGTATGGCTCACCCGATGGAATCCCTACAAGATTATCCCATAGAGGATATGGTCTGCTCATATCAGGTTTATGGCATATAACAGGCGTAACAATCGTGTCGCCACTGATTTTAAATATGACGCTGACATTGCTGTGTATCATAATGAGCGGGATTATATGCCGAAAGTTAATTTGTGGCAATACGTCTCATGATGCCGGACAAATAAGCACATGCGCAATGATAATGACGGCATCGGTATGCTATTATCTAAACTCAGGCACATTATTACTCAAGGAGGCTTCGCTTGGATTTTCACTTACTTTATGTTTTATAGGAGTCTCCAAATTGATGTACCCGGTCTCTGATAAGCGCACACAGGTAAACCTTTGGATATGTTTTACTATCGGACTTCTTTTTGTCACATTGTTGCGATTCACTTTCTCGTTTTATATACTTGCCGCCATTGTCATATTCTCGTTCAAGAATAAAGACAACCTTAGAGTCAAAATGATTATGTTGCTGACATGCATCGCCGTATGTGTTACGGCAAAATCAATCCTCGGCTCGCAATATGAGACAAGCAACATTATCACAGGCAACACACTATCTTCAAGTTTTTTCTATGACGAGCCTCAACACCAAGCCCATAACGAATTATTCAATGGATATTTTGATTTTCCTTGGTGGAAAAAACTTTTACTCACTCCGGTATCGGCAGGAGTGCAGTTTCTCATACCATTCCCTTGGGGATTTGATTTATACAAAGATTTTGGCTATACGCTTGCATACGCCCGCATAGGTTTTCCCTGGTATATAATCGGAGGTATGATAATATACTATATCTTTTTCTCATTGAAAAAATCGCCCGCGCCATTACGATACACTATAATTTGGGCGGCACTCATGTGGCTAATTCCGGCATATTTGTTTGCCGGAACAGTTTCACGATACACCCTGCCGCTTATACCGATGCTCATTCCGGCAGCAGTATATACATTTGCCGAATACCGCAACCGCCAGTCGTTTCATATTTATAGCATTGTTTTCATAACGCTTCTCGCCATTGCGTTAGCGACAGGTTTCTATATTCAACAAAAAGCCATAGCATGAAAATAACTATAATTACCGCCACTCGCAACAATGCATCGACCCTTCATGACACAATATCCAGCGTCATGAACCAGACTCATAGCGACATCGATTACATTATAATAGATGGAAACAGCTACGACAACTCGGTAGATATAATCAAGCAATGGCAACTTCGTCACCCCGACAAAATAAGATTCATCAGCGAACCTGACAACGGTGTGTATCAGGCGATAAATAAAGGCATCAGAATGGCAAAAGGAGATATAATCGGCACGTTGCATGGCAATGATCGATTCTCCTCACCCGATATTCTCAACCGGGTATCAAACGCAATGCAGTTACACACAGCCGATTTGATATACGGCGATGTTCATTTTGTGAAACCCGGCAAAAACAAATGCGTCAGGCGGTACACATCCGATAAATTCCGCCCCGAGATGCTGAAAATAGGGATAGCACCACCCCACCCTTCACTTTACATGCGCAAAGAGATATTCCAGCAATACGGGTTATATAAAGAAGATTACCTTATAGGTGCCGATTTTGAGATGTTTACACGACTTATGCTCACCCATAGCATCAAAGGGATATATCTTCCGGTCGATATGGTTACCATGACAACCGGGGGGCTATCTACACAATTATACCACCGCATCGTCACCAATAATCGTGAAAAATATCGTGCATTGAGAGAAAATAATATCAAAGTGAACCGTTTTTCACTACTAAAACGGTATCTTTACACCCTAAAATCATAACAGCTATCGAAACTATCAACCAACATAAAGTTCTTATCACCGGGGCAAAAGGCTTCCTCGGGCGGTTCATGTGCAATGCATTTAGCGACTGTATTGTCTCCTCATTAGGAATAAATGAAGATAATGACATAAAATGCGACCTATCGGCAGATATTCCCATTATAGGCAATTGCATTTACGACTCAATTATACATGCAGCAGGAGACATTTCAGAAGTCAATGCGATGCAAGTAAATTTCAACGGCACAAAAAATTTATGCTCAGCATTGGAAAAATGTCCGCCTAAAACATTTGTTTTCATATCATCGGTAGCTGTATATGGTATTGTGACCGGAGAGGACATCGACGAATCAACCCCTTTATGCCCTACATCGCAATACGGCATGTCAAAGTTGCTTGCTGAAAATTTCTTGCGCGACTGGTGTGCCGAACATTCGGTAACACTCACCATATTGCGCCCGCCCATGATACTTGGCACCGGCATGAAAGGAACTCTACGGGCTATGGTTAACGGTATTGACCGCGGCACATATTTCCACATAAAAGGTAACACGGCTTGCCGCAGCATCGTACACGCCCTCGATGTAGCCAAAGTGGCAAAACTCATTGCACCTATTGGAGGTATCTACAATATAACCGATGGGGTAAATCCGTCTGTCGAAAAACTCGCAGAAGCTCTCGCATGCCGCATCGGAGGCAAAAGCATTTTTTCAATGCCCTACAGACTCGTTAAGTTTGCAACTAAAATCGGAGATGCGATAGGAGGCAAATTCCCTATCTCGACCGAAAAATTCACAAAATTAACCACTACACTGACATTCAACAGCGATAAGCTGCAACAAACAATAAATTACACACCAATCGACGTTTGCGACTATCTACACAACCATAACTACGATGAAAATGACATCTGACAATATTTCTTCATTTATCGGAAATTTAGGAGCTACCATTAAAAGTATTGTAAAAATAATCTTACAATCAAGGCATTGCAGAATAACGCCTGCCGAAAATTCCTCTCAACCTGTCATAATAATGGGAAACGGTCCGTCGCTTAATGACACAATCAAGAGCTATCGCACTACACTTGAGACACACCCGCTATTGGCAGTGAATTTCGCAGCAAACACACCAGAATTCACGCAGTTGCGTCCCAGATATTACGTTCTCGCCGATCCTCATTTTTTCAGAAACGCCGATAACCCAAACGTAAAACAACTCTGCGACAATCTTAATAATGTCGATTGGAAGATGACATTATTTGTGCCAAGTAAATCGCCTGCCATTACAAGCAATAAAAACATCAAAATAGAATACTTCAACCCGATTGGCGTCGAAGGTTTCAATTGGTTTGAAAATTGGGCATATAAACATGGGTATGGAATGCCACGTCCGCGCAACGTGCTTATTCCGTCAATAATGATAGCAATGGCTCTCGGCTACCGAGACATTTACATCACAGGAGCCGACCACTCATGGCTGAAAACAATTTCGGTTAACAACCGAAACGAAGTCGTCTCCATTCAACCTCATTTCTACAAAGAAGACACTCGGGAAGAACAACGCATTCGCACAGATTACCTCAACTACCCTTTACACCAAATAATCTACAGCTTCTATATCGCGTTTCGTTCTTATTTCACAATCGAGCGTTATGCCCGTTATTGCAACATCAATATCTACAACGCTACGCCTGAAAGTTATATCGATGCATTCCGCCGGCGCAGCCTACCCCACCAGCAATAACATCATCTCTCATATTACATAAAGACAGAGACCACGCCAATTGAACCTTTGCGTGGTCTCTGTCTTCTGATTGTTTGAACTTACTATTTTAACGTGAGTTCGATGAAATATAATTAGCTGAAAATTTGGTGATTAGCG
>CAZBUT010000030.1:0-10079 GCA_964495165.1 uncultured Muribaculaceae bacterium
TGCTTTGCAAACTTAGCGTTCTCATATAACCTAAACCTACATCGATAGCCAACGCCTAAACAATCGCAATCAAACAGGATACAGCATGTGACTATTTATATTCAGGCGGGAGACTTTGGAAATGACGCGTAGTCTTTATTGGGTAATTTCTGTAATAGATTGCTCACTACTTGATAAGGATAGTTTGAAAATTTAAGAATGAGAAATTCAAAGATGCCAATTTTTTTGTAATTTTGTTGCTGAATGCGATTAAATCAAAAACGGCTTTCCCCGGAAAGTGCTTGATAATCTTATTAAACCCCAATTAGATGCGACCGATTTTTCTGATAGGCTATATGGGCTGTGGAAAGTCCACCTTGGGACGCGCTCTTTCTCGCGTCACAGGAATGCGCTTTATCGATCTTGACCAATATATCGAGGGACGTTTTCACCATAGTGTAAAAGAGATTTTTGCCGAAAAAGGCGAAGACGGATTTCGCACCGTGGAGCGCAGCATGTTGCATGAGCTTGCCGACTTTGAAGACGTGATAATCGCTTGCGGAGGCGGCACTCCTTGCTTTTTTGACAACATGGAGTATATGAACAGCCATGGAACGACAATATTTCTGAACACGTCTATCGACAAACTGCACACACGATTGATGCGCGGACGCCACAAACGCCCGCTCATTGCCGACAAAAACGATGAGGAACTACGCTCATTTATTATCGATGCCCTTGACAAACGCATGACGCACTACAGCAAAGCCCAAGTCACATTTGCGTCCGACCGTTTAGACACAGAGAGTGAAATAGATGTCACTGTTAGTGACTTTTTGAAACAATTTTCAATTCCTGCAGCCCGACATGACTAAAAGAAAATATTATGTCGTGTGGGTCGGGCACAGCCCGGGCATCTATGACACTTGGGAAGAGTGCAAGGCTCAGACCGAAGGCTTTCCCGGTGCACGCTACAAAGCATTCTCCTTTCTTGAAGAAGCTACCGAGGCATTCAGAGGCGACCCGTCGGATCACATCGGGCTGTTAAAAGCAATAGCCTCTCACAAGCCGGCTACCATTAACTACTCGGCATTCCCAGAAATCATTCTCGACAGCATTGCTGTTGACGCGGCATGTTCAAAAAATCCCGGGCCGGTGGAATATCGTGGTGTCGACACCAAAACCGGCATCGAGCTTTTCCGCGTGGGACCACTTGCCGACGGCACCAACAACATCGGAGAGTTTCTCGCAATAGTCCATGCATTGGCAATGACAGCCAAGCAAGGCACAACCTTCCCCATTTACTCTGACAGCCGCACAGCTTTGGCATGGGTGCGTGACCGCAAATGCAAAACGACGCTTAAACCCACTGCAAACAATGCTCGCATTCTTGAACTTATGCGACGTGCCGAAACTTGGCTACAAACACACACCTATCCCAACCGGCTCATGAAATGGAACACTGAAGAATGGGGCGAAATCCCTGCCGACTTCGGCCGTAAATAACCTAATTTATCAATCACTAACTATAGCATCAAAGACCGCTTATGACATAATAAACCAAGGGAAAATATCTTTTCAGGCGCTATTTTTGGGCGAGATCTTTGAAATAGAAATCCAAGACGTCGCGAGCCGCGGTAAACGAGCTTTGGCGGTTGTCCAATACCCTTTGCTCCTTGTCGTCAAGCAATGTCGCTACATCGGGATTGTTATAGAAATGATTGCGCAACTGCTCATTGATAGTTTCATACATCCAATATCGAGCCTGCTCTTGACGTTTACGCTCAAAATAACCGTTACCCTTGACAAAATCAAAATAGCGATCTATCATTTCCCAAACCTCGGGAATACCCAATTCGTAATAGCCGGAATAGCACAACACTTCAGGCATCCACCCCGACAGCGTTGGCGGGAAAAGATGCAATGCGCTACGGAACTGAGCCTGTGCCAAACGCGCACGATCTACATTGTCGCCGTCGGCCTTGTTTATTACAATACCGTCGGCCATTTCCATAATGCCTCGTTTGATTCCCTGCAATTCATCACCTGTGCCGGCAAGCTGAATGAGCAAAAAGAAATCAACCATTGAATGTACGGCTGTTTCGCTCTGCCCCACTCCCACGGTCTCTACAAATATGTTGTTATATCCGGCAGCCTCGCACAACACTATCGTTTCACGGGTTTTGCGCGCAACGCCGCCAAGCGATCCCGCTGAGGGGCTGGGACGTATAAATGCGTTGGGGTGTATCGACAGTTTTTCCATACGGGTTTTGTCTCCGAGAATACTTCCTTTTGTGCGTTCGCTCGAAGGGTCGATTGCAAGTACTGCAAGCTTTCCGCCGTCTTTAAGCACATGCAAGCCAAACACATCTATCGACGTACTTTTTCCTGCTCCGGGAACTCCGGTAATTCCTATGCGTCGTGAATTTCCGGAATAAGGCAAACATTTTTCTATAACTTCTTGAGCAATAGCCTGGTGCTCCGGCGACAAACTTTCAACAAGAGTCACTGCCCGGCTCAAAATGGTAACATCGCCCTTGAGAATTCCCTCGACCATTTCTCCTGCCGAAGGCAATGGACGACGGCGACGGCGAGTCATATATGGATTTACTACCGGTGGTTGATCAACACCACTATTGACCGTCAATCCGGCAAACTGTTCATCATTTTCTATATGTTCCATATTGGTATCGATTATTCGTTTCTTAGTTTTTACTATCAACCTCAGCCACTACCCGCACCATAGTGCGTGAGCGTTCAGGGTCATTGCTTATGATTGTTATGCGGGCATTCAGCAACTCTCGACCAATCTTTGACGTGTCGATTGTAACGGTCGCCGTCGCGCTTTTGCCTTTTTTTATCTTGGTTTTATCGACCTCTACAGTCACACCGGCATCTGTTGTATATACACGGCGCAATTCAAGCGCGTTTTTACCGTAGTTTTCTATCTTAAACTCGCGGGTAATAATGCCGCTGTCGTATGCAATACGTTCCAAATCAAGTCGCTCGGGCATCACTGCGATTGCCGGCGCATTCATGCGCTGTCCGGGGGTAAGTCTGCTGAAATCCTCATCGATTATCGAAGAAACCACCACTTTAAACCCTTTGTCGCCGACTCGGGGCAGGAGTGTCAACGAATCCTCAACCATGCCCCACTGCTCACACTCCAGCGTGTTTAGATAAAACGTGAATGTGACCTGTTCTCCGGGTGGCACAGCCTTGGGTGCGTTCATAACCGTAAGATAACCGGGGACTCCATGCCATTGCGGATAGAGCGTATCGGTGCTTTGATTATATGCATCAAGAAATGCGGTCTTGGCCTTTCCCTTATAAATTTCACCCATAGGCACCATTGACCGTTGCAACTTCAACACACCGGCATCAACCGGATAACGCACTTTGACCGTCTGCCCAGCCGCAACGACCACGCCGCTTATCTCCAATGTTGACCGTGCCGGTTCGGTATTGGTATTGATATATATTTTCTTTTTGAAACGCCCTGGACGTCCTACCGGATCGTAACTCACACTGATAAACGCCGTATCTCCGGGAGCAACAGCATCATTGCTATACTTTGGAGTCGTGCAGCCACAAGTAGCCCTTGCATTCACAACAATCACAGGCTCGTCACCTATATTTACAAAGCCGAAACTGCAAGAAGCGTCACCGTCGTTCTCATTGATCACGCCGAAATCATGTGTCATCGCAAGCCATTGTACCTGAGGCGCTGCAACACCGACAAGGGCAGCCACCGACAATACCAAGGTAATTACTACACGCAAAATCATGTTTTACTCCTTCACATTTTTGGGTATCACAACTCCGGTAATACGCAACACTACCCTTCGTTTCTCGTCAGATGTGCGTATTCTCACTTTGCGGTCAAACTCGCCGGGACGACCCGCCGGATTATATGTGATTTTGATTTTCCCTTTTTTGCCCGGTCTGATAGGTTCCTGCGGATATTCAGGACGTGTACAGCCACAACTCGCGTTGGCCGAAATTATAGTAATCGGACCGTCACCTACGTTCTTAAATTCAAACTCATAGCTTACCGGACCGTTTTCTTCCTTTATCGTACCGAAATCATGTACTTTCTCTTCAAACTGGATTCTCCCGTTGTCGTCTTTTGCAACCGCAAAAAACGCCGTGAGAAGTATAACCATGAATGAAACCGCAAAACTTTTCATATCAGATTTCTTTTAGAATATTAAAATTTCAGTCATTTAAATGGTAAAGATACAACAAACAACGCCGAGATAATTATTTCCCGGCGTTAATCTATCTTAAAACAATGTTATCGCGTTTGTCCTGAACCGGTAACAAGATATTTGTATGTCGTTATTTCAGGAAGCGCCATCGGCCCGCGAGCATGAAGTTTTTGAGTCGATATGCCTATTTCCGCGCCAAATCCAAACTGACCGCCATCGGTAAACGCCGTCGACACATTGGCATAGACACAGGCTGCATCAACCTCATTGAGAAACAACGCCACTGCATCACTGTCTTCTGCAACAATACATTCACTGTGACGTGATGTTTTAGACTCGATAAACTCAATAGCCTCATTGATGCAATCAACAGTCTTAACCGACATTTTATAATCAAGCCACTCGCGACCGAAATCATCATCTCCCGCTATCTGCAACAACTCATATTTGCCAACAAGAGCTTCATAGGCACGTGAATCGGCATATATAGTCACATGGCTTTCAGCCAACCGTGAGCATATTTCGGGCAGGTCTTGAAGTCTGGAGGCATCTATTACAAGAGTATCAAGCGCATTGCATACGCTCACACGACGAGTTTTGGCATTTTTCACAATCTCGGCCGCATAGTCGGTACGCCCCGACTCATGCAAATATGTGTGACACACACCGGCACCCGTTTCAATAACCGGCACCCGGGAATTGTCTCTCACATAATCTATCAGACCCTTGCTTCCACGGGGTATAATAAGATCAACTTTACCCACAGCATTAAGCATTTCGGCAGTAGCATCATGTGACGCCGGGAGCAATGTTACAGTCGCTTCGTCCCAGCCGTGAGCAGCAAGCACACGACGTATCAACGCTACCGCACATTCATTCGTATCACGCGCATCTGTACCTCCTTTCAGCAAACAGGCGCTTCCCGCTTTGATGCAAAGCGAAAACACATCAAATGTCACGTTGGGACGAGCCTCATAGATAATACCTATAACGCCAAACGGCACCGACACCTTGCGTATCGTCATGCCATTGGGACGGGTCACCTCGCTGAGAACACGTCCGAGCGGAGAGGGCAAAGCCGCCACCGACCGCATATCTGAAGCAATATCATGCAGACGGGCTTCACTCAATTGCAATCGGTCATACTTTGGATTGCTCTTTTCCATTCGCTCCAAATCGAGGGCATTTGCCTGCAACAATTCGGGAATAGCCCCCTCGACAGCGTCGGCAAGATCAAGCAATAGCCTGTTTATATCCTCAACCGAACGGCGATTCAACGAGCGGGCGGCACCTCGAGCCGCCTCGAATATATGTGTCAAATTATTCATTGTCAAAGTAGGATAATTAGAATCGGTTTAAACTCTTATCTTTTCCTTAGTCTATATAAAGATAGTCGCTATGAATTATAGGACGCGCTCCGCGATCGCCAATTACAGCCTTTGCATCGGAAGCATCATAACCTATGCGTCCAAGAGCAATAACATTTCCATCGGGAGCAACAACTTTCACTATATCATCTTTCTCAAAATCGCCTTCAATCGATGTTACTCCTATTGGCAACAGGCTTGCACCTCGCGACGAAAGCAACGCCTCGGCAGCTCCTTGGTTGATATATACCGCTCCCTTGGCAAACCCCTCACTGTGAGCTATCCATTTTTTCACGCCTGAGGTCGGAGTCGGAGACGGGTGAAACAGAGTGTAAGGCACAACACGTTCCTCCCCAATCACCGATTGCAATATATTGTCTCTTTTGCCATTGGCAATTATCACAGCAATGCCTTCGCTTGCGACCTTGCGGGCAATACGGTATTTAGTGGTCATTCCACCACGCCCGAATGTCGATTTACCCACTTGAATGAATTCCGACACATCGGTTTCTCCACTTATATCGGCAATCACCATTGAAGAAGCATCTTTGGGATTGCCGTCATATACTCCGTCAATATTGCTCAAGATAATCAATGCCTGCATATCCATCATTGAAGCAATCAACCCCGACAATTCATCGTTATCGGTAAACATCAACTCGGTAACCGATACCGTATCATTTTCATTTACAATGGGGATCACATCATTGGCAAGCATCACCTCCATGCAATGTTTTTGGTTGAGATAATGACGTCGTGTAGAGAAGTTTTCTTTTGTGGTGAGCACTTGACCACAAGCAATACGATGCTCGCGAAACAGTTCGTAATAACGGTTTATGAGTTTTGCCTGCCCTACTGCGCTATAAAGCTGACGAGCCGACACTGCATCAAGTCTCTTGTTTTCGTTCAATTCACTGCGACCCGAAGCCACTGCTCCCGACGAAATCATTATTACCTGAATGCCACGATGATGCAACTCGGCAACCTGATCGACAATTGCACTCATGCGCGTAACATCAAGCGTGCCGTCGGCTCGGGTAAGAACATTGCTGCCGATTTTTACGGCGATGCGTTTATATCGTTCAGCCATAGCAACTATTATTTATCTTTATCGCGTATCTCGACACGTCTTATTTTTCCGCTGATAGTCTTGGGCAACTCATCGACAAACTCCACTATGCGAGGATATTTATAGGGCGCTGTAACACGCTTTACATGATTTTGAATCTCTTTGATAAGTTCCTCACCTGCACGTGATTTGTAATCTTTAGCCAACACAATTGTTGCTTTCACGACTTGACCGCGTATCTCATCAGGCACACCGGTTATGGCACACTCGACAACAGCCGGGTGAGTCATCAACGCGCTCTCCACCTCAAACGGACCAATGCGATAGCCCGAAGACTTAATTACATCATCGGTACGTCCCACAAACCAGAAATATCCGTCTTCATCACGCCATGCCACATCGCCCGTGTGGTAAATATCATCATGATAGACCTCGTAAGTGAGCTGTGGGTCATGCAGATACTCTTTAAACAGACCGAGAGGCTTAACCCCATGAGTACGCACTATGATTTCTCCTTGTTCACCGTCTTCTGCCGGACGCCCATCGGCCGTAATAAGATCTATATCATAAACCGGTCCTTTCTTGCCCATCGAACCCGGTTTCGGTTCAACCCAGGGATATGTGGCAATCGTGAGCGTTGTCTCGGTCTGGCCAAAACCCTCCATGAGTTTTATGCCTGTGAGTTTATACCATTCGTCAAACACTTTGGGATTCAACGCTTCTCCTGCAATTGTACAATATTTGAGAGTCGATATATCAAACTTAGTGAGATCCTCGCGTATAAGGAAACGGAACACCGTAGGAGGTGCACAGAACGACGTAATGCCAAACTCCTGAATCTTATGAAGCACATCTACCGGTTCAAATTTCTCAAAATCATACACAAAAACATTTGCACCGGCAATCCATTGTCCGTAAAGTTTTCCCCACACAGCTTTTCCCCAACCGGTATCGGCAAGAGTCAAATGAAGACTGTCTTCATGCACATTGTGCCAAAACGAGCCGGTGATAATATGACCAAGCGGATAAGTAAAATCGTGAGCCACCATTTTGGGATTTCCCGTTGTGCCCGAAGTAAAATACATCAACGAAATATCATCGTTTGTATTTGGCGACTCAGGACGCACAAACGGAGCCGCACTCTCAATACCCTCGTTGAAATCGAGCCACCCCTCCGGCACGATCGGGCCGGTAGATATAACACTCGTCACGGTAGAGCACTTGGGCAATGCATTTTTTATATGATTTACGACAATCTCATCACCGGTAGCCACAATAGACTTTATACCGGCATTTTCACATCGATATATAATATCTTTTTCTGTCAACAGGTGCGTTGCGGGAATTACAGTCGCCCCCAACTTGTGCAATGCCACAATCGAAAACCAAAATTGATAATGACGTTTCAATATAAGCATCACCATGTCGCCACGGCCAATACCCTGCGCCGCAAAAAACGAGGCAGTCTTGTCGCTCTCGCGTTTCATGTCGGCAAACGTAAACTGTATCGTCTCGCCCTTGTCGTTTGTCCACAAAAGCGCTTTTTTATCCGGTTCCAATTCTGCCCAACGGTCAACAACATCATATCCGAAATTGAAATTTTCGGGAACTTTGACCTTGAAATTGGTCATAAAATCTTCGTAAGACTCAAATTGTGTCTTTTCGAGAAATTGCTCTAACATATATCTAAATATTTTCTGTTTCTTTATTAAGGGAACTTATAGAATTTCCCACAATGTTAAATTCAGGTTGTTTCAGAGACCTGTCATGAGATAATTGCAAGGAACTTGACAGGCTTATCGCCTATTGCCTTCATGCCATGGCGACGGCTCGCGTCAAACATGATGCTGTCGCCGGGATTCAGCACCGTTGTGCTGTTTCCTACGGTAATCTCCATTTGCCCCTCAAGCACGTAGTTAAACTCCTGCCCTTGGTGAGTATTGAATGTCATCGGTTTTTCAGGAGCAGGTTCTACTGTTACAATAAACGGAGCCATAACCCTGTGAGCAAACCCCGCAGCAACATCTTGGTAACTATAAGCCTTTGTGCGCTCAACCTTTACTCCCTTTCCGGCACGCGTAACGAAGTAAGCGTCCATTTTAGGCTCCTCGCCAAACAGCAGAGCAGTCAACTCGACACCAAACTCCGATGCGATGCGATGAAGGAAACTCACCGGTATATCTTTAGCACCATTTTCATAGGATTCAAAAAGTTCAGCCGAAACACCACACTGCGCAGCTATTTCCTCTACCGATAAATCAAGAGCGTCACGCAAGCCCTTCAATCGGCGTGCCACCTGCATTATATGATCCATAACTTTTATTTATTAGATATTATTACGACTTTAATTCATCACACTTTTTAGTGCGATGCACAAAAATACACATTTATTCTTTAGCAAAAGTGACAAAAAGCAATAAAAAACACCATCCTGCACATTTAATCATCTTTTGTGCAACACTTTACCCCTCTTTTTGCTATAAACTTTCAGTCATACTCGCCAAAATATCATTTTGATTTATTCGGCGCACATATTACACATCTGGTTATAACATACTAACGGGTTATCGGGCGATGAGGAGCTCTATGCCAAGCTCCTCGATGCGGGTGGCTATGAGGTCGGGTACTCCTGAGTCGGTGATTATCACATCGACATCTTCTATATTTGCTATTTTACTGAAACCGCGACGGCGGAATTTTGATGAGTCGGCCAGTACAATTGTCTTTTGCGCTGTGCGCATCATCACTCTGTTGAGCTCGGCTTCGCGAATATCGGTTGTTGTTATTCCAAATTCCAAGTCTATGCCGTCAACTCCAAGGAATAGTTTGCTACAGCAAAATTCTGGCAATATATTCTCGGCATATTTGCCGACTACCGAGTTGGAACTGTGACGCAAAGTGCCGCCAAGCTGTATGATGTCGACGGCTTCATCGTTTGCAAGTATTTCCGAGACTTGGAGCGACGCCGAAATTACGGTGAGTTTGTGTATCGGTTTTATATTGCGAGCCAATGCGTGAACTGTGGTACCCGATGCGATGATAATAGAGTCGTCTTTTGAAATCATCGATGCGGCACATCGTCCGATGAGCATTTTTTCCTCGGTCGCAAATTTTTCTTTTTCGTTGACCGATCGGTTATTTATATAGGGATTTATCAATATGGCTTTGCCATGGCTGCGATATAGCTTGTTTTCTTTTTCAAGTTCGGTCAAATCCTTTCGTATCGTAACTGCCGATACTTCAAGCAGGGTTGAAAGATCGGAAACCTGTACCGATTCATGCTTGATGAGCGTTTCGAGAATCAGGTTATGGCGTTCTTCTTTGGTCATTTTCTTGGTTTTTGAAATTGTAAGCCTTTCAATATGCAAATATAACTAATTTTTTATTTGCGTGAAAACGTGCTATTCTTTTTATGGAAAATTTATAAACAAAGTGTTTTATATCCGCACTACG
>CAZBUT010000031.1:0-10013 GCA_964495165.1 uncultured Muribaculaceae bacterium
AATGGAAGCAACCCTATTTTTTCAACCGCTCAAAAAAGTTTAGCGGACAGTAATAGATGAAAAACTAAAAGTGATTATTGCTAAAATAAACAAGCGACCGAGAGAAAAACTTGGTTTTTCTTCTCCGGTCGCAGAGTTCTTTAATTTTATTGATTAATTTTGCACTTGCAGGTAGAATCTACGTTCATTGTCTTTGGCAGAGAGCTTTGAAACCCGTATTATTTCAAGGCGGGTGTCGGTTTTCTTGACTATTTCAAACTGCAAATCTCCCAATCGGATAATTTCTCCTAAAGAGGGAATTATTCCTGTCTTGACAAAGATGTAACCGGCAAGTGTTTGGTATTCATCGTCTTCCGGAATTTCAAGGCGGTATATCTCATTTATGTCGGCGATTTCCATGCGTCCTGAGAATTCATATACCCCCGTGGAGATCTCTTTGGCGAGCAGATGTTTGTTGTCGTGTTCGTCTTGAATGTCGCCGAATATTTCTTCGACCAAATCCTCAAGAGTAACTAATCCTGAAGTGCCGCCAAATTCGTCAACGACTATTGCCATAGAGCGTTTCTCGGCGAGCAATCGTCTCATCATTTTGTTGGCCAGAAGTGTTTCCGGAGCATACACGACAGGTTTGAGTCGTTCTTTCCAATCAAGTGTGGGGTCAAACAGTTCGCTTACATGTATGTAGCCCAATACGTTGTCAATGTCATCGCGATATACAATGATTTTTGAGCGCCCCGATGATGTAAATAATTCGCTTAATTGTTCGCGAGTTGTTGTGTCGATGTTCACTGCCACTATTTCATTGCGCGGTATGGCGCAATCGCGCAAGTGAGTTGATGAGAAATCAAGGGCATTGTGAAATATTTTCACTTCATGCTCTACTTGTGTCTCGCCATCGGTCGCTTCTGTGTCATCTATGGTTTTCTCGATGTATTGGTTCAAGTCTCCAATTGATAGCACTCCGAGTCGTGTGCTTTCGCTGTGTACGCCACATAGTCGCATCAAGACTTTTGACAACCATGCTGTAAATTTGGATATCGGGTATAGTATAATCCAAAAGAAATACAGTGGCAACGCAAACAATTTCAGTGAACGGTTGGGGTTGATGCGGAATATCGCTTTTGGGAAAAATTCTCCTGTGAGCAGAATAATGCCCGTGGAGATCAGCGTTTGCATTCCGAGTATAAAAGCCTCGTTGTCCCACATCGTTTCTGCGATCCAAGGTTCAAGCAGTTTGGCTGCTCCCATGCCATATATAACAAGCATGATATTGTTC
The DNA here is from genome assembly GCA_964495165.1 of uncultured Muribaculaceae bacterium. Taxonomy (GTDB): domain Bacteria; phylum Bacteroidota; class Bacteroidia; order Bacteroidales; family Muribaculaceae; genus RGIG4079. The sequence continues at coordinate 1,277 of CAZBUT010000031.1, forward strand.
CCGACGAGAATCGTAGAGATATACAGGTCTTGTTTTGAGTAATATTGATTAATAATGCGGCTTATTATACCGCCTTTTTTTACGTCAAGTTCCACCATGACGCGGTCGGAAGATATATAAGCTATTTCCGAACCTGAAAACAACGCCGAAAACATCAGTGACACAACGATTATCGCTGTCCACACCCAAAATGTCTCAACGCTCATGTCTATTGTCATTATTCCGAAATATTTTGTTTTCTGTTTATAATTTTTTCAGTCGCAGATTCCTCTACGGCTTCAACAGGAGAGACCGATTGCCTTTGCAACCCTTTTGCCACTCTTCGTCCCGGTCTTTCGGCCTTTTTGGCTTGCGAAGATGTCGGTCTGTCGGGAAGTGTGTCAAGCGGATTGACAGTCTCAACGCTGTCTTCATCTTCGTGTCGCATGTCGCTCACAGGAAATATGCCTGCCACGCGATTAACATTATATTCTGTCATGTTTTCATTTGACACGAAGCCGTAGCCTTCTATGACGCGGTCGCTGCGCTCGATGTGAATAAACGAGTCGGTGTATACTTTTTTCTTCTGTTGATCCCAAAACAACTGGTTGGTTGCAAAGCGGTCGCCGGCAACGTTGACTGCAACAACATGACCGTCAAAACGCCATAACCGTTTTTTGCTGAGATACTCGGCCGAGTCACAATCAAATGAGGCATCTTCCTTCATATTGTTGTCGTATTTGTCCATGTGCAGGCTTTGGGAGAAATTCCAGCGCGGCTCTTGAGCTTCGTCAAATACAAGCCATGTGGGAGCAGTTATTTTGTAACGCACGATTCCCGAGTCTGAAATCACTGTCTCAACGTCGGTCGTTTTCATTGTTGGAGTCGTTTCATAGTCTACTTGTACATTTATGAATTCTTTTTTGTCTCCGTCACATGAAGATACGACTATAGCTACCGTTGCAAAAGCGATAGCTACAGGTAAAATTCTCTTTTGTTTTTTATGTCGTGAAATCTTGTTCAAAGGCTTTATCTGATCTTATTCTTCCAGAACCACATTTCGTTGAAGTTTACGCCAACTGTGATATTGAAATAATCTTCTTTGATGAGCGGGTTGGGATTGGCTTGACGATGACGCCATTCAAAGCCGATGTTTACCATTGTCTTGTTTTTTGGGGTAGGGAAGCCAAAACCCATTGACACCCCATAGTCGCGCAAATTATTGTCTCCAACCATAACGTAATCATGATTGTAGAATGCTCCAATGCGGTAATTGACACGTTGGAAATATGAGCCACGCAATTTGGGAGTGTATTGCAGACCGGTCGCTATTTTCCAGCGGTTGTCAAAGTGAGATTTGTCAAAAACTATTTCACCGGTGTTTTCATTGACGATTGAAGCAGATTTTGCATCTTTCCAATTTTGGTAGGTGAAATCGACTTCTGCCATTAATTTGTTATTCCATTGGTAATTAAGTCCAACGCCCCAAGTCGAGGGGAGAGAATAACGGTTTTTCAGAGACGAGTAGCCTACGGTGTCGGGTGTCGCTTCGGCTGAGATGTCATAGTATGTACCCCAGGTCTTGCCGAGCAAAGTCTTTTCAGGGGTGTAAACCACGCCGATTGTTGCACGGTTGCGTGAGTTTATGTTCAACACATATTGCAAGCCAAACTGCACTCGCCAGTCGCGTACCTGCATCACGCGTTCAAATAATGATGTCGAGCCGTCGGTTGTATAGGCATACACGTCATTGATTGTTGTGCCAAACATATAAGAGATATTTGCTCCTACATACAAGTTTTTGTAAGGGTTTCCACTCACTCCGACATATAGTTGGTTGATGCCGCCTGAGCCTTCGCGCGCGTTTGACCCATGAACAATTTCAGAGCCAAAAGAGTAGCCTACCGAAGAAAACGGTACAAGTCCGAAACTTCCGCCCATATATTTGCCTATGGGAAATTGCATTGTCACATAATCGAGACCTCCACCGAAGTCTTTGCCCGATTTTCCGTTTTCTTCCGACCAGAGAGCTGTTGCGTCAAGACCTATGTCAAACAGAAAAGTGAGACTGTCTATTGCCGCATAGCTTGCAGGGTTCATAACGTTTATTTGCCGTCCTGAGTTCATGGCGTAACCGACTCCACCCATAGCGCGTTGCGCCGATGTGGCATTGTCATTGAGAATGCCATAACCAAATTTTGAGTACGGGCTCATTGCATTTTGAGCCGAAACGCCAAATATTGAGCCGAGAGCCAATACGGCGATAATGAGATAGTTATTTAGTTTCATTATATCTTAATATGCAATTTAATCCTTTTGTTACTAAATGAGGCTCAATGCCGGCATCAAAATCAAGCAAAGGCTTGATCATGGCCGCAGATCCTCCGGTTAACACCACTTTCGTGCCTATAGGCAATCTTGACCTGTAGTAGGCGATTTCTCCGGCGATGCCGTTTAACGCTCCTGCCCGCATCGCTGTCTCGGTGTCAATGCCCCAAAGTGGGCATTTGCCTTGTGCGTCAACTATCGGGAGCCGGGCGGTGAAGTTGTGCAGAGCCTCCAGCCTCATGTTTACACCGGGGGCAATGTTGCCTCCTATGAAATGAGCATCGGACGTGACCACATCATAGGTCGCCGCTGTACCCAGATCCACTACCAAGACGTTTTCCCTTGGATAGGAGGCATACGCTCCAACTGCTGATGCAATGCGGTCTCGCCCCAATGTTGCGGGTGTTGAGTAGTCGATTGTCACCGGCATCGGTGTTAAGTGGCTGAGAACAATCATATTGCCGTCGAGCATGTCGCGCAGCGTGTTTACGACTTCGTCTCCAATCATGGCAACGGAACTATATATTGCCGCTGTAACTCCATATTGTCGGACTATGACCTCAATTTCATGCTTTGACAGGCACGGATATACACTTGTCGCTACAAGTTCATCGTCATGCCACACAGCGGTTTTGGCTGAGCTGTTGCCTTGATCTATGGTGAGATTGCAACTCATCATCTGACAAAATTAGTAATTACTCACCAATAAACAGTTATCATTAACTCATTTTTACCCTTTTCGCTCTTTTGCCGCCTTTGCGATAGCTCGGGGAATCATAATCGAGGTATATACTTGCAATATGCCGCCGGCAAGAGTGAATGCAAGCCAGTCGGTGCGTCCGGCATGTTCATAAAACATGAAAAACACAGCCACGCAGAAAAATATCGCACTCCATGTCTCAATGCGGGACAAGCGTTTCACTCTCATTATGTCTCCTTTGTAGGGGGTGAATATGCGCCCAATGAGCAATAACACTGCGCCGGTGGCATATATGTATTTGTATATGTCACCGCCAATATTGAACAATGGCAACATTGTCCCTGCCACAACGACCAACATGGAGCATGTTATCAGCCATAATAGAAAATTCTTCATTGTCAATAAATTATATTATTCAAAAATATATACATCTTCGTTGTCGCGTTGCATGTGATAATATTCCCGCACAATACGTTCCATTGTCTCGGGGTCGGTGTTGAGCCGTTGCAATAGTGTGTCGTAATGCATCAACGAGTCGGTGTTGTCTTTAATTTCTGCTTTCAATGACGCAATTTCGTCATTCAATTCAAAACTTTTCATAATTGAGTTCTCGTTGAAGAACAACATAAACACGACATACGCGACAATAGCAACCAGCGTCAACGATATGTATCGCCGACACCATTGATAAATTCCTTTAATTGTTTCTTTCATAATAATTAAGATAAATAAAGCACAAAGATAACATAATTAATGCACAATGAATAATCCATAATGCATTATTAACATAAGAAACCTCTATAAGGGAACTATATAAGCTCCCATAAGTTGTATTGATAACCGGCAATAAGTTGTTGGAAGGTTGTTTTGAGGTGGCTGAGATGTCTATTGAGTAATGTTGTATTTTTCCATACGGCGATAAAGAGCCTGACGGCTTATTCCGAGAGCCGATGCAACTTGCGACAGATTGCCCGAATACTGCATGAGAGCCTGCTCGATAGCCTGACGTTCCATGTCGTCAAGAGTCATGCCTGCCAAATGTGGATTGTCAGACGGTTTTGCTGCTTGCGGTACGCTGCATTGCGTCCTGAAATCGTCGGCAGTGAGCCGTGAATGCATACTCACAAGCAGAGTGCGCTCTACAAGGTTTTTCAGTTCACGTATATTTCCCGGGTAAGGCAATCCTTTAAGATATTGCAATGCATCGGTCGATACGGTCGGTTGCCGCATGTTGTTGCGACGGCATGCCTCGGTTATAAAATGCTCAACAAGCAGAGGTATGTCATCGGTTCTTTCTCGTAATGCCGGCAGATGCAGAGTGATGAGATTGATGCGGTAAAACAAATCCTCTCGGAATCGTCCGTCGGCAACCATAGCGGGCAGATCTGCATTTGTGGCGCATACGACTCTTACGTCAGTGCGCCGTTGACGGCTGTCGCCAAGCACTTCGTATGTGCGATCTTGCAATACTCGCAATAATTTCACTTGGCAACTCTTGTCCAAATCGCCGATTTCATCAAGGAATATAGACCCTTTGTCGGCAGTTTCAAAACGTCCTTTGCGATCGCTGACTGCTCCGGTAAAAGAGCCTTTTTTATGCCCAAACATCTCGCTCTCAAACAGACTCTGTGAAATGCCGCCCAAGTTTACCTTTACAAACGGGTGTGCCGACCGATGGCTGTTGCGGTGTATCGCCTCGGCAATCAGTTCTTTTCCGGTGCCGCTTTCTCCGGTAATCAAAACCGAAGCGTCGGTGCCTGCTATGCGTTCTACGGTGTTCAGCACCTGTCTCAGTTGTTGGCTTTCGCCAATAATGCCGCATCGGTCAAATCCATCGCATTTAGGTAGATTGCCCTTTTGGGCAGACAAATTCAGAACGGTTTCTATGCGTTGCAACATTGCCCAATTGTCCCATGGCTTTGTCACAAAATCGGCTGCACCGGCCTTGATGCCTTCTACTGCAAGTTGTATGCTCCCCCATGCAGTCATAAGTACGACCGGCACTTGCGGCTGGAAGATTTTCACTTGTTTGAGCAGTGTCAACCCTTCGGCGCCGTCGGTGGCAATAGAGAAATTCATATCCATCATTATGAGCCGGGGAGCAGTGTTGCGCACAAAAGCAATGGCTTCGGCCGGAGTTGCCACAGCTTTCACTTCATGTCCGGCACGTGATAGTGTCAGCGTCAATGAAGCGCGTATTGCCGCATCGTCATCAATTACAAGTATCATTTTGCAAAGATAGTGAATTATTGTTTAATTATAGACTCAAAATCGGCATCGATGCCTGTGTTTGTCGCAAAGTCCCAAAGTGTGAGACTGCGTATTTGATAATAGTAATACCAGTAGTAAAACAATTCGCTTATGCGTTTCTGTCGGGCAGAGTCTTTGCTCGCTTGCGCATCGTTTAAATCAAGAGTGCTTATGCGTCCGACCATGAAAGTTTCCACGTTGGTATTGTAACGCCTTTGGGCAATGTCGTCGGCTTCACAAGCAATCATGAGTTGACGGAGTTGATTATTGAATTGCTCAGTGAGAATAAACAGGTCTTGGTTAAATTCCATTGTTTCTTTTTTCAATTGGCTCTCAATCATTTCGCGGTTGCTTTGAGCAACTTTCACCCGACCTCGGCGTTTGCCCCAGTCGAGGATTGGTATTTTTATGCCTATCTCCACGATCTGATTGTCTTTCAAATGGTTGTAAGAATTGGCGAAATCTCGGTTTGTACCGGTGAATCCCACTTGTGCGTATAGCGATATTTCCCGCATGTTTCCACGGGCTTTAGCCACTTCGTAGTCGGCTTCGAGTTGCCGGCGGCGTATATTGCTGACAAAAGCGTTGTTTTGCAATGCCTTGTCTAAGACTTGTTGATAAACGAGTTCTACTTGTGGAATCGAATCGGGAACAATCGGCACAATCTCTGAACGCTCGTCCAAATCAAGGAAGGTGAGCAGTTTAAACATGTTGCTTTTCATTGTACTTTCATTGTTGGTGAGATCCGATTCAGCGTTCAGAACATTGAGTTTGAGTTGCAACACATCGTTTTCGCTTATTTTGCCCATTTCTCTTTTGGCGATTGCCACTTTATAGAGTTTCTGCGCATTATCGAGATTTTGTTTTGAGATGCTGACATTCTCCTGAGCCAAAATCAAATTGAAAAAGTAACTTATTGCCGTCATGGTAACCCTCTCGGTTGCCGAGAGAAATGCGGCTTTAGCTTCCCGATAACGCAATGGCTCGATCTTGCGGTCCCATTTCACAGTGTTTGTGCCAAATATTGGCTGTGTAAGAGTTAATGCGATAGGGACGCTCATGAACTGTCTATTTTTGTCGCCATTGAGTTGTTTTAAAAAATCAAGAGATGATGACAGTGAAAGTTTTCCGCCCGTCAGCCATATATTTTGGTCTATCGACAATGTCCCGCTAAGCCCAAGATAGTCATTGCGCACGTAGGTGTAGCTGCCGTCGCTTTGCTGATATGGACTGTAGTTCTTGTTATAGCTTGGCAATGTAGAGGAGAAATTGACCTCGGGCAACAAGTTGGCTCTGAATGTGCGGTATTCCCAATAGGCCGACCGCAATTCATTGAGTGCAACAGTAGCGTCAACACTGTTGCGGCGGGCAATTGCGATAACCTCGTCAAGTGACAAAACTTGTTGATTGGCTTGCGCTTGGGCGGGAGATAGGTACCCGCCCAAAGCGATTGCCGAGATTATAAAAATGAAAAAGTGTTTCATATTTTAATTGAAAAAGTTATTCGTCATGCAATGCGTCGGCCGGCAATTCGTTAATAGCTCGGCTCACCGGGATATAGGTGCTTATCAAGGCTATTAAGAGTACAACCAGATACGTTACTATGGAAATCACCGCAAAGTGTTGTAACGGATTGTTTTGCCAGTAATCAAAATTGATCATCTCGGCTGAAATCATCGAGGAGTGGAAGAAAAAGCCGTTTGCATATACATAGTTGGCCATAATAATTGTGCTTATAATTATAGCTATTGTGACTAAAATGCCCGACTCGGTTAAATATTGGCGCAAGATGTTAAACTTCGATGCCCCGATACTACGCATCACGCCAATTTCTTGACGACGCGCATTGGCTCTTACCCAAAATGTTCCCACCATACCGAGGAACACACACAGCAATCCAAATATTGCAAATGCAGTGTTTTTGCGGGTCGCATTTAGCTCGCCAAATATAGCGGCTGTTTTTACTGCCACATCTTCAAATGTAGAAATGCCTGTACAATAGTAGTTGCCACGTTTTAGTTGAGGCTTGATCTCGCTGTCGAAACGACGCTCAAAATCATCGGCACTAACATCGTCTTTGATGCGGAAAGTGATGCTGTTTTGCCAATGCATATAGTCGCTTCCTTTTATATCCCGGCAGAAAAAATCTGTCATAAATGCTGTTGGATAGGGTTGGTTATAGTCTCGGTCTTTATAGTCTTTGAACACACCAGCAATCTCATAACCTGCTTTTTTGTAATTATAGCACTTTTCGCCAACAACATCGGTGCGATTATAAAGCATTTTTGCAAAATTCTCAGAGATATAAATCATGTTGCGAGATGCATAATCTGGTGCAATGGTCATAACCTCTCCGGTCGCTGCATCTCTCAATCGATAGGTTTTAAGAATGTCGCTGCCTTCCACCGGTATGAAGTAATAGGCTTGAAAATCTTTTTTATGAGATAGGGTTGAGTCAGAGTACATATTACCTCCATTAAATCCTCCACTATTGGCATAGGCTGTGCCATAGGAGACGGCAAAGCTTTCTACCTCAGGCATGTTGCGTATTACTCTTATTATGTCAAGAAACTGAAGGCGGGCGAGTGAATCGGAGTCAAGATCTTTGCTGTATTTGTGAGAGCTTTTTGCATATTTGTTCATGTTGAGCAAATACATGCCCTCTTGTTGATATCCACGGTCGATGTGTTTGTTTGCAAGTTGAGCACATAGTGGGTCAAGGACAACCCATAAGAATATGCCGACAAAAAGCAATTCAAAAAAAATCCAGCCGTTTTGCAGGCGTTGATTCCACATTTGTTTGATTATTGTTCTGAACATGTCGCAGTGTATTATTGTTTTTGATTCAGTGAATTAATAATAGAATGGCGTAACGATGCTACGGCTGGGATAATCGCCGATATGAAATTGAGCAGAAAGCATAAAACAAGCACGCTGCCAAATACGCTCCAGTTAAACAGCATCTCAATCGTCAGGTTTGAGGATAGCAGTTCGCGAGTGTGTATAAATCCGTCGGAAAGGAGGTTTATAATCCAATCGCTTGAACTAAGCAAAATCGTGTAAGACAGCAAAATGCCTACTGCTCCGCCAATTAATGTCAATAGCAGATTTTCCCATAATACTTGTGCAAGCAATTGTCGGTTGGTTGCTCCATAAGTTTTGCGTATGCCCATTTCGTTTGCTCGGCGATTCATCTTCGATGAAATCATTCCGCTAAGATTAAGTGCGGGGATAATGAGCAGAGCAAGCAAAATGTAGCCATATTTCTTTAAAGACTTATGTGCATTGAGATATTCTCCTGCGCGAAATCCACTTGCCCAAAAGATGTCAGGACCATTTAACTTATAATTGTAAATTTTGTCTTGCTGATTGTGTTGACGCATCATTTCATTGACCTCGGCATTAAGAGCATCTACAGCGTCTGCAGTTTTTGCTGTCATAGCTATACTCAACTGTTCTGTCATAAAAATCGCCAAATTC
>CAZBUT010000032.1:0-10008 GCA_964495165.1 uncultured Muribaculaceae bacterium
TGATGCAGGATGTTTCTTCGGTGATGTCCTTAAGCATTCCTGAATTGGCTCCGATATTGATGTCTTTGTTGAATTCGTAGTCAAAGCGATAATAAACATCTATGCTGTTGCGCCGGTCAAATCGATATTCGCAGCCAATTGCTGTGCGAACTTTTTCGATATAGCCGTTTCCGGCGTGTTTCTTCCTTATCTGGCTTCCGTCTTCATTGTAGCCTGTTATTTCATAGGCATTGGGAGCATTAAGGGTGTTGGCGACTTCGATGTAGGCATACGGTGTAAAAGGAATGTGCCTGAACGCGTATTCGGCTTTGAAACGGCTTTTTAGCACCCATTTAGGATTGGCTTTTTCGCCTTTGTCATATAATTTGTAGCCGTGTACCGAGTTGTCGAGGAATGTGACTTGTGCCAATTCTCGCAGACTGAACCTCCAGTTGTAGTATGTCTTGTAGTAGAATGTTACTCCGAGAGTACCGCGGTGGCGGTTTTCCCAATAGCTTTTACCTTCGGTTTTGTTTTTGCCTTTATGGTTGATGAGCATATGGGTGTATCGGCCTTGAAGTTTAAGCCAGTCAAGAACGGTGTATTCGACACCGATTTCAGAATACATGCGGTCAAAAGCTCCAAATGTGTCTCTAATGCGGAATTCCTCGCTCCATTCAACATTAACCTTGCGGGAAAGGTTTTTGGTAATAGCCCAACCTGCTCTGAATTGGAAGTCATTGTCGGTGGTCTCATATACCGGTATAGATTCTTCTTGCGCCAACAATGGAAGTGTTGATGCACATATTAGGGCGGCTATGATTATGCGTAGTCGTATCATGCTATATCTCGGGTTTGATTTTTGTGATATTGTTTATGGAGCTATTGTCTGAGCCGTTGCCGGGATAGTAAATTTTTATAAAGGCGGCATCTCGCAGAAAGTCAATATGGCCTATCTCTATTTTATGAATATCCAGCCCGGTGCGTTGTTTCAGGTCGGCGATAAGTTCGTCTTGTTTGTCTGGGGCAATTAATTCAATGCGGTCATATAATATCAACTTTGAACTTGTGCCTGACAAGAAGCGCTGATATTCAAAAAATGCTACAATTATCAAAATAAGCAAATTGGTTGCACCAAGCACGGCGTAAGAAACGCTCAACGACAATCCATTGATGACCGATATGGCTATGACCATAAACAGATATGTCATTTCTTTGATAGGAACGGTTTCTGTGCGATACCTGATTACTCCGAATATTGCAAGCAATCCCAAAGTAAGACCTATTTGCAATTTAATGCTTTCGAGGAGGAAAAGCAACAAAAACATGCCTGCTGAGAAGAATATCAGCGATTTGTAATATTCACGATTCCGATTTTTGCGGTAGTAGCAGAAATGAATCATAATAAAACATACCAGCATGTGGAAACTGAAGCGCAAAAGCAAGTGCCACATTTCTTCGGCATTCCATAATTGCGCTCCAAAGAGACTTGCTACCGAGTCGCCTGTGTAGCCAAATTCATCGGCGATAGTCGGATCAAATTCAGGAAATTGCAACATAGTTTTATAACGTTAGTTTATGTAATTTTTTTAGTTTTATTTTGAATCGGTTGATTTTTACACCGGGATTGTCGAGATTGGTCAACACGGTTCCGATGCAGTATTTGCTTATCTTAAACGGCTTTATACGCATTTCTCGCAATATCTGTCTCATTAACGAAGTGTATCTGCCGTCTTGTTTCAACTCAATAATAATTATCCCGTTGAGGTTATCGCGTTTATCGTTAAAGAAATTGTAAAAATTGACATTGATCTCAATTGTTATCCGCTCTGTTTTCTCTTGATTCACAAGCGTAATGCGTGAAAATTCAGTTGTCAGCGCAGGTGAAAGCCGGTTAAAATCATATTTTGTGTTGTCGTTGATGAATCTTGCGGCTTCTTGGTTGTGTTTTATGAAAGTTGTATCGGTGTCGGCAACGGATATGCGTATTTTTTTTGTTCTCCCTTTGTTGTTCTTGTTTTTTATTTCAAGAAAAGATAATTGAGACTCGATATAGGTGCGGCAACGTATCTTTTGGCGACACAATTTGCGGTTATGGTGCATAGTGTACATATCCAATTGATCGGTGTCGTAGTATATAGTCGAGTAGCTGCTCAGCACATTGTCGGTATATTGCACCATGTAACCCATATCCTTAGCTTTAGTCAGTATTTTTGACAGCGCGCAACGGGGGGCGACAAATTTTGTGTCGGTGCGGTTCATCAGCTTGACCGATTTCATTTCGCTCAAGGTGATGCGTGGCATGTTGTCGTATATTGTGGCTTCGGCTATAGGTTTAAGGCTCATTACGATGTCGCGATGCGTTTAGTCTGAGAATTTGTAATTATATTCTTTAATCGAATATAGCTTTCCGTTTGGGAGGTAATTGTATTGTTTTTTCTTTGTGCCATCGGGGTTGTACTCATATTTGCGTATGCGTGCCGGTTTGTTGCGGTCGTTGTAGACAATCTCTTTTGCAACAAGCCCGTTTTCGCCGTAGGTTATTACCACGCGCTCGCGTTGCCCGTATGAGGCATATTCAATTTCTTCAATTTTCCGCCCTTGTTCGTCATAAATTGTGAGGTGGTCCATCCAACGGTTGCGCCCTTTGGCATCGGTATTCCATTCGGTTACGGTGAGGTTTTTGCGCTTTTGACGTTTTGCGAGAGTCTCGGGGCTGACTTCTTGTCCTACAGCTATTGATGCACACATAATAGTAATCAATAGCATGAGTATTTTATGTTTCATTTCTGTTTAAGGAATTAGTAATAATGCAAAAATACAGAAATATTTTAATAACAAATGCCAAAAGCGTCAAATAGAGTGATATTTATAGCAAATATCTCTAATTGTTGCTATTTTGTTATTTAATTAACGGGTATTAACTTTTGCCTGTGAGTAATATGCGGTAAGGTAATATAATGCCGTTAAAGTCCATAGCATCATGTATGGAGTTGCATTCTGTGAAAGCGATGCGCCGTTGGAATTGAGGCGGATAAAACCCTCAATGCCCCATGTCGCAGGTATGAGACCTCCAATGACTTGCCACATTGGGTTCATTGCAAATCTTGGCCATGTGAGTCCTGATAAGAAAAGGAATATAACGGAAGTGACGACTATGATGAGCATAGAGGCTTCTCGTTCAGATACAAAACGCTGAATTGTGAGTCCCATGAATATTGATGAAAATATCATCGGAACTATAAACAACAGAATTTCTAAACACGAACCGATACGTGGAAGATTGAAAAGCATGGGAATGAATAACAGCATATATATCACAAGGGGAATATAAATGACAAAATAACATAATGATTTGCCGAGAATAGAATATACCGGACTTGCGTTAATCGCCAGTGGGTCAATGCCAAGATTAAGTCTACGACGTTCGTTTGATCCACCTCCCAGCATGGCAATGCCTAAAATGAGGCTTTGCTGTATTATGAGTACCAATATTCCCGGAATGACAAATGAAGCGAATCCTTCAGATGTGTCCCCGAGTGTAACTGACGAGCTGTTGACCGGAGACGATTTAGTGAAGCCGTTTTGCTCTTGTTGAATCATTGTTCCAGTAGCGAGCGACAAATCAGTTAAAGCCGATAGCAGTGTGCGATAGCGTATCAACAGACTCATTTCATAATAGAATATGATTGTTGCCTGTTCCCCACGTCCTATTTTGCGGTCATAATCATCAGGTATCACGAGGATTCCGTAACAGGCTTTATCGTTTTGCCAATGGCGAGCCTCGTCAAGAGATGAGGCATAGCCTATGATTTTAATGGCTTCGGTAGCATCGGCCATACGGGTAAATTCACGGCTTCTTGCCGAGCGCGAGTTGTCAACAACTGCGACCGGAATATCGCGTACTACTTCGGGATTATATATAAACGTATAAACAAGAGGGTATAGGGTAGGGAGCACGAAAAAGAATATGAGCACTCCGGTGTCGGAGAAGACAAGTTTAAATTCGCGCAACCACACTAAATAAAGGGTGTGTAATCGGTCGGAGATGTTTTTCAGTGTAGTATTCATGTTATGGAACATATATGGGATTAAGCAAATGACGTTTTAATCGCCAAATCATAGTTGACGATATTGCAGGAAATGTCATGAGTGCGATAAAGTACCAACGGGAATAGTATAATGAGATGCCGTTGAGGGCTTGGTCGACATAGATCAGAAAATAGTAACGTAAAGGAATGATATAGCTGAAGATACCTATGGCTCCGTACATGCTTTCGACAGGAAAGGAGAATCCTGTTATAGAGAAAGACAGAATCCCGATAAGCGATACCGAACTGACGGCAAGTCTCAGATTTGGAATCAGGCAACATATAGTCAATGCAAAGGCTTGGCTTGCCAATATAAGCAACGCCATTGCAAGAAGCATAACCGACAGGTTGCAGTTGAGCGGGAAGCAGCTGAAGCCATAAAGGAGAGATTGGCAAAAGGCTCCGATTATGAAAAATATTGCAGATTGTGGCATTAATTTACCTGTAATGGCTATGATGATAGAGCCTTGTGCCGTACCAAGCCATTGGACTGATGTGTGACGTTTTATTTCATCACATATAGAAAATGCAGTAACCAGCATTACCATTAAAGCAATAACTCCGGGAATAAAAGAATTGCTCAGATAAACAGAGTAATTGCTCCACGGATTGTGCATGGGATGATCTTGAATGACAATCGGTTGCAAAAAAGTATCGACGTGAGACTCTCCGACACCTTCGCTCACAAGTGTAGTGCGTACAATCGAACCCGAGGTTGAAACTGCAATCGTTTTAAACCCTTTGAACGCGAGGGAACCGGGAACGTAGTATGTGAGATTTGTGTAATAAGAAAGCATGGGAGTGCGACCTCTGATTGCATCCTTTTCAAAATTTTCGGGAATATAGAAAACCCCAAAAATCTCACCTTGTTGCAATTTTGATAATGCTTCGTCGAAATTGAATGCTTTCACCGTAACGTCAACGGTTTCCAATGCCGAGAGGGAACGTGTCATGCTGCGTGACATTGAAGAGTCGTCGAGGTCAATGACAGCTACCGGAACTCTAACGGGTAATCCTTGGTTGAGTATGCTCAAGAAAAACAGTGCGGAAAAAACCGGTATCACTATCATCGCGACGATGTATATGCGTCGAGAAGACAGACGGAGTATTTCACGTTTTACCGATGCAGTTATTACCGAAGTCATATATGGGAAATTTTTATTTCTCCGGTTGTTTGTAGATAATTGTCATTCCGGGTCGAAGGTTTTTGATGTTTTCCTCAGGTCTTGCCTTTACTTGAAATGTGCGGCTGTCCCATTGTCCTGTCGCCTTTGTGGCACGCCATACGGCGTAATTGCCCATGTCTTTGATATAAAACACTTTGGCTTTTGTTGTCATATCGTTCAAGGCCGGAATCATTATTTCGATTTCGTCCCCAATAGCCAGATTGTTGAGCAATGTTTCTCTCACGTTAAAAGTAACCCATGTATCTTGTTTTTTCAATACACTCATAATTGGGGCGCCGAGTGCTACAAGTTCCCCGATATTTGGGTATATTTCATCTATTTCTCCATCGCAGGGAGAGATTAAATATTGATCCTCGAGAATGGACTCAACCTCTTTTACAGAGCCACGGGCGGCTTCGACAAGAGCAGCTGCGCTTGTTTTGTCTTCACTTTGCGCTCCTTCTACAGCCAAGAGATATTGGCTGTGAGCTGCCTTCTCTGCAGCTTCTGTTGCTTGATATGCAGCAAGCGCTTCATCTCGTTTCTGCTCTGATATAACCTCTTGGGCGTATAACGACTCCATGCGTTCATAGGTTTTGAATGCAATAGTTTTTGCCGCAATAGCTTGTTGCCATAATTCATACGCGCTTTGGATTATTTGTGCTCTTGTCCCTGAGTCGACTTTGCGGTTTTGTGCTGATGCTGCCGTTTCCATAGCCTCGGCCTGCATGAGTTTTGCCTCAACAAGGGAGGAGTGTATATGTACAAGGGTATCGCCGGCGGCAACGCTGTCACCCTCTCCAAAATAAAACTTGACAACCCGTCCGGGCAATTTTCCTGAAATCCTTATCGCGGTGGCGTCGGCTTGCCCTTCAATCACTTCTTCCGGAGTCGATAAGAAAAAAAATCCGGTTATTGCCAGAATCGCCACTCCGGTCAGAATTGCGCATAAAACGATGATAAGAGAGCGCTCTTCTTTTTTCTGTGAATTGTTACTCATATTATGTAGGTTCTAAAATTAGAGGTTAAAGAATGTTTATTAGTATAAGATACCGAGTGCTTTTGATAGATATACATCACAAAGTTGCACATCTATTTCGGCATCTATATTTTCAGAATATGCTTTTAACCATGCAGTTTGGGCTTCCATTACATTGTCGGTTGATAGGACTCCCTCTTTAAATCCGGCTTGAGCCATGCGCAGGTTTTCGTTGGCATGTTCCAGATTTAAAACTGTCAGTTGGTATGTTTTAATTGCCTCGTGGGTTTTAAATGAGGCTTGACTTACTTGCAGTTCTATTTTCTCTTGTGCGTCGGCAAGTGTCAGGCGGCTAATGTTCACTTCGGTCTTTGCCGCTTGGTATTTGTTATAATTTCCGCCCCAATGCCATATCGGGATTGTGATTGTTGCACCTATGGAAAATGCTCCGTCAAAGCGCTTTCGAAAACCGTCATACATGTTGGGGTTGCTAAATGAGTAAGAACCTGTTACCGCAATGTTGGGAAGCATTGATGACAGAGCTATACGTTGCTTTTGTTCTTGTATTTTTATCCCAAGTTCTAATGCTTTTATGTCTTTGCGCCGGGCAAAAATCTCATTCATATTGTAATTGCTTGCAACAGGTGCAATAGGTTTTGAATAAGACTGCTCTTCGTCGGCGAGCTTCATGTATGTGTTTGCCGGCAAGCCACATAATTGAGCAAGTGCCATGCGAGATAACGATAATCCGTTTTCCACTTTAACTAAATCGACTTGAGCCTGGTTAAGTTTGACTTTGACGCTCAATATGTCGCTTTTTGTCGCAATTCCCTCGTTGTACATGGCTTGCACATTGTGCATGAGTGTGTCTAAAAGGTTTACATAGCTTTTTGACAGATTTAATTTTGCCGATAATGAGATGATTTGCCAATAAGAGGCATCGACAGCAAATATGATATTTTCGGCATCGGCATCGTGTAATGTTTTGGCTAACGTTTCGGCATATTGTGTTATACGGTTCATCGCCATTATTTTACCTCCCATGTATATGGGCTGGGTTACTGTGACAGCCCCAAAAAACAAATTATGTATATCATAAGTCATTGCCTCTTTAGGTATAAGAGCGATTGTTTCGGGAATATACTGTCCGTTGGGCGCTTTTATTGGCTCGCCATTAATCGGATTTTTAGCGATGTTAAACTCATATTTGCCGGTTTCAGGATTAAAAGTTTTAGTAGGCAATAACTGGTCGGATCCAAAAATCGCCAATTCTTTTTGGTTATAGACATATCCCCCGGCAAAATCTATCGCCGGCAGATAGGCGGCAAATGATTCCTTTTTGTTGTATGAGGCTGACTTTATGCGTTCTTTTCTTATTTGCAATTGTGTGTTATTTGTCAAAGCCATGGCTCTGCACGAGTCGAGTGATACAAATAATGAATCTTGAGCCGATAGATTGTTTGTGACAAGCTGAAGTAGCGCAATAAGTATGAAATTTTTCAGTCGCATAAATTGGTAATAACCTGATTAAGAATTGTGTTATGTGTATTTTTACTTGCACGGGAGCGTAAGTGAAAACTTAAACGCCCCATTGCAAATATAACTCTTTTATATGGTAAAAAGTTGAAATGAAAAGCTGATTATTTCGGTGTGTAGTCTGTTATTTGTGGTCGTTTTTTCTTGGTATAAAACAAAAAAGCCATGTCCGCATTAGAACATGGCTCGGCGTGTGGATTTCAAAGCATTATTGCAGAATCATCATGAAATTGCGGTTGCTCCACATGAGTATGTCAGCAATCTTTTGACCCTCAAGGCGCAGATACCGATTTAAATTGGGAATGTTTACTTCGTTGAGCGAACCGGAGATACACACATTATGGGCGTGGTCAATTTCTATTGACGCTCCATAGACTTCTACGTTTTGTTTGAGCAAATACAGTTGGCGCATACCGTGGCGGTGTTTTTTCACGTTTGAACGAAACTCTTTGGTTGATGGTTTTGTCTGTCTTTTTGTTCTCATAATACTGTTTTTTAAGTGTATAATAACTCCTGCAGAAGTTTACGCACAGGTCGTAATACTCCTGTAGTGTCCAAAATTTCAATGAACGCAAAATCAAAGAGACACGAAAAGAATCCTCATCTGTCAGAGATGTGGACTTGTGTCAGTTTTTGATTTTTTCATTGAAATACTCATTACAAATGTATTTTGAGAACGTGTGTTTATAAAGATGTGTGCGTTAATCACTCGCAAAGTTAAAAATTAAAATTATTATATGCAATATTAAAAAGAAAAAACGGCGCCGATTCAAGATGAAAGGGCGCCGTTTTGTTGTTATGCGGTTGTGTTATTCGGCAGAATCTTCATACCAAGTGCAATCAATGAATTCAAATGTGGCCGGAGCCGTAACTTCGTAGCGCACAGTGTGAATTGTAGTCGATCCGGTATATACGGCAAAGTTGATAGTGTAAACAACTTCAAGTCCGTCAACTGGAACGGCGTCGGGGTGAAGTATTGACAATGCCGCCGGCATTACTTCTTTGCAGAAACGATCTTTCATAAGTGTCACTATCTCGTCATTGCTCATGCCTTCATATCCTGCCGGATACTGGGTTATGGCTTTGTCAGGACGAATGTCAACATTGCCATAGTAAGCCGATGTTCCGCAATAGTATTCGTTGTTTCCGTAGCTTGTTACATATCCTTTGCCACTCTTTATGTCTGTAGATCCGAGAGGTTTGTCGATATTTTCATATACCCAATCCACGCAGGTCTGATAATAGAGTTTGCAAATGTCATAGCTTCCTCCGTTGGGGAGAGTGATTGTAACATTGGGGTCATACATCCATTTGCCATCGTTCTTCACAAACTGTGCCGATTCCTCGATTACGCCATTGTTGAGAACCCAATCTGTACCATTATAAGTATATTGGTCACAACGGTAATTTGTTGTTGCACCGTCGTAGTACTTATAAAGGACAAATTTTGTATCTTCGGCCTGAGCATACGGGAATTTGTTCTTGAGATACAACGGCAGATATTCTGCGGGGCTGGCTGAAGTTGAAAGATTGCCGTAGTTTTGTCCCATCGCGGTATAGTCGGCAGGATTGAGTATTGTAAAGTCTGCAGGGACTTCCCATTCCGAACCGTCGTAGTAGTAAACGGCATTTTCTTTTACTGTAGGAACATTTGCAGCCAACGCGCGAGAAGCGACTACAGCGCCACCCACTTTCTCATAAAGAACCGGTGTTACACCGCGAGCATCGGCATAAGATCCATAAGAATTGTATTGTGAGTCAAATTGAATAAACTTGCCCACAGAGGTGTTGGTTATCTTCATTGAGCCGTCACCTTGTGCTTCAACCGTCCACACAGCACCTTCGGAGGGAAGTTCTGTACTGAAATTGAAGCTGTTGTAAGTGCCAGATTGATAGATATAGCGACCGTCGGGGTCAAGAATATTGTAACCGCCATCGGTTGCTACAAATGTAAACTCAATTAACGAAGCGTCGGCTACATTGATGCCTTTGCCATCTTCCTCAATGCCGGCAGTAGCGCTCAAATAGCCGTAGTTTTTGCCGGGGAGCGCAGTGGCGGCGATACCCTCTGATACCATCACATAAGCGCAACCATTGTTGATTGATGTTGCTTTAACATGACTGTATGGCTCATAGCGTTCATATACTGCCGGAATCACACCGCGAGCATCGGCATAAGAGCCATAAGAATTGTATTGTGTATCAAATTGAATAAACTTGCCCACAGAGGTGTTGGTTATCTTCATTGAGCCGTCAC
>CAZBUT010000033.1:0-10002 GCA_964495165.1 uncultured Muribaculaceae bacterium
ATATGTTGACATGTTTGTGACATATAAACTAAAAGTCGCCGAGGCCGAGACCGCCGGTATAGACACAACGCAAGCGTTTATCAAAGAATTTAACGGGTATCGCAATGAATTGGCACGCCCATATTTAAGCAACGACGCAATTACAGACAGCCTGGTTGCCAATGCGTATAGCCACATGGCCGAAGATGTCGACGTAAGCCACATTATGCTCCAATTAGGCATGAATCCTTCTGAAGCAGACAGCTTAAAGAATGCGCTCAACAATATCCGTACGGAAATCATTAATGGTGCAAGTTTTGAAGAAATGGCATTGAAGCACTCTATTGACGGATATGCAAAACATAATAAAGGGCGAATGGGCTTCATATCTGCAGGTAAATATCCTTACACTTTTGAAGATGCCGCTTACGATACCCCTGTTGGCGAAATTTCACAAGTAATTGAAACTCCCTACGGTTATCATATTGTAAAAGTGCACGGTCGTCGCCCCGCAAGCGGAAAAGTTTTAACTCAACACATTTTGAAACTCACCCGAGGACTATCACCTGATGATGCAGAGAAGAAAAAAGCTCAAATAGATTCAATTTACACTTTGGTGAAAAACGGGGCTGATTTTTCAGAAATAGCAAAAAAAGAAAGCGAAGATCCGGGTAGCGCACGTCAAGGAGGTATGCTTCGTTGGTTTGGCACAGGCGAAATGGTAAAAGAATTTGAGCAAACAGCTTTCGCTTTAAATAATGGAGAGATAAGCAAACCTTTCGCCACTTCTTACGGCTATCATATAATCCAAAAACTTGACAGCAAAGGGATTCCGACATTTGAAGAAGCCAAAGACGAGATACTCAACAAAATCAATGAAGATGAACGTGGTACTCTTGGTCAAAGAACAAAAATTGAAGAGCTGAAAAAAGAACACAATGCACAGATAATCAAACCGGCTTTTGACCAAATCAAGAGTTATCTCGTTGAGAACAACGGCTATGATTCCACATTTATCGACACATATAAAAATAGCGATTTGGTTGTAGCCCACACAGGCAATATCGATATAACATTTGCTGATATTCTCAAAGCTATGCCTCAAACTGCAAAATTGATTCCAGATGGAGCCATGACTTTGCTACGATCTAAAGCACATGACATTTTAACGGCTAAAACAATTGAATATGAGATTTCATTGTTATCAGCCAAGCACGAAGACTTCCGTAATCTCATCAATGAGTACCGCGATGGAATGCTTTTGTTTGAGATCAGCAACCGTAATGTATGGGAAAAAGCATCAAAAGACAAAGAAGGTCTTGAAAAGTTTTTCCAAGCCAACAAATATAAATACACTTGGGACGGTCCAAAATATAAAGGATTTGTTATATTCACAACCAATGACTCTGTAATGAATGAAGTCAACAACTTTTTAGCAACAAATAAACTTGAAAATGACTCTGTCACAAAAGTTCTTCGCAAACAATTTGGCAGAAATATAAAAGTCGAAAAAGTAATTGCAGCTAAAGGTGAAAACGAAGTTATCGACAACATCGCATTCTATGGTCCACAACCAGAAATGAAAGGCAAATGGACTAAATTCATTGGTTACAATGGTAAAATAATCAGCTGGCCTGAAGAAGCTGCCGATGTTAGAGGTCCGGTAACATCAGACTATCAAGCCGAACTTGAAAAAGCATGGGTTAAGTCATTACATGAAAAATACCCTGTAAAAATCCACCAAAAGGTACTTAAGAAAGTAAAAGATAAATAATGCGTATTGATTTTCCTTAAAAGATTATCGCAAAGTCCACTATTTTTACTAATTTTGGATTTTATAAATCGCGATAAAACAATGAAAATCATTACTAAATATATCCTCATCTTGCTGGTAACCGTTATAGTTTCATGTAATAACGGAGAGCCGACAGATGAGGATATATTGGTACAAGTAGGAAACTCTTATCTTACAAAAAAAGAACTTATCAAAGAAATTCCATTCGGATTAAGCAAAAACGATAGTATAAAATTTACAAGAGCTTACATACGCTCATGGATCGATAGCAAATTAATCGGTGAAATTGCCGCACGTAATATTGGCGACAATAATCGTATAAATCAATTGGTCGAAAAATACCGTAATGAATTGATAATGTGGGAATATCGTCAGCAGATGTATCAAAGTCACGCAGATTCCGACTTATCGCCTGATACTATCGCCTCATATTACGAATCACATAAATCTCAATTCAAAACCTCTTCACCATATATAAAAGGTATATACATTAAAGTTGACGATAATGCAACACATCTTGAACAGTTAAAAAAATGGTATCGTTCAAAAAAAGACACAGACATCGAGCAACTTGAAAAATATGGTCTTTCACAAGCTATTCATTACGATTACTTCCGGGATAAATGGATTGAATGGGAACAAATCGAGTCTAAAATACCTTACGATTTCGGAACAAACGCCGACCAATTCATCAAGACCCACAATAATCTGGAAATATCTATAGGTGGATTCACATACTTGCTTGATATCACCGATTACTTGCCAAGCAACTCCGACATGCCGATCGATATAGCATATCCGTTGATAAAAGAAACACTCATCAACCAACGTCGATTGCAATATGACCGTCAATTACGCCAAGATTTGTACAATAAAGGTATTGAAGATGGTGATATTAAGATTTTATGTGACTTAGAATCATAATTTTTCGAGAAGAATAACTTAACTTTGTAATAAATTTAAACCGATAAAAAACGTGAAGACAAAAATATTTACATTATGCCTCGTATGCGCAAGTTTCGCATCATTCATTTCGGCTCAAAACAATATAGCCGAGGAAGTTGCATGGGTCGTTGGAGATCAGCCTATTTGGAAATCTGAGATCGAAGACTTGTATCAACAAATGCAATATGAACGCACTCCAATAAACGGAGACCCATATTGTGTTATTCCAGAGCGTCTTGCAGTAGAAAAGCTATATCTGCACCAGGCCGAACTTGACACGGTAGAAGTTCAAGAAGGCATGATTTCACAAGAAGTTGATTCACGTCTAAATTACTATATAACAAACTTAGGTTCAAAAGAAAAAGTCGAAGAATATTTCAATAAAACTATTCCCGAACTAAAGGAGACTATGATGGAAAGCACCCGCAACATGCAAAAAATAAGAATGGTGCAACACTCCCTCACAAAAGACATAAAAACGACACCGTCTGACGTTCGCAAATATTTCAGCAATCTGCCGGCCGATAGTATTCCATTTGTACCCCTGCAAGTAGAAGTACAGATAATGACAATCAACCCAGAAATACCCCGTGAAGAAATTGACGAAGTAAAATCACGTCTCCGCGAATACTCCGACCGTATCAACCGAGGAGAATCAGACTTCTCAACCCTTGCCATATTATATTCCGAAGATGGAAGTAGCGTGTATGGCGGAGAAATCGGATTCCGTGGACGCAATGCACTCGTTCCGGAATATGCCGCTGTTGCATTCAACCTTAATGACACGAAAAAGGTTTCTAAAATTGTAGAAACCGAATATGGGTTTCATATAATTCAATTGATTGAAAAGCGTGGTGACCGCATTAATACTCGCCATATTCTCCTAAAACCTAAAGTTTCAGACAAAGACCTTGAAACAGCAATCAACCGTCTCGATACAATACGCACCGACATCGTCGACAATAAAAAATTCTCATTTGAGGACATAGTTGAATTTGTTTCACAAGACAAAGATACCCGATATAGCAAAGGCGTTATGGTAAACGAGAACAACAATTCAACAAGATTTGAAATGTCGGAGTTGCCTCAAGAGGTGTCCAAAGTCGTAAACAACATGCAGATTGGGGAAATTTCAAAACCTTTCATTATGAAAAACCCAAAAAACAATCGCGATGTTGTCGCTATTGTCAAACTTACTAATAGAATAGATGCCCACAAAGCAAACTTGTCTGACGACTACCAGATGATTAAAGACCTTTATGAAAACGCAAAAAAGGCTGAAATTATTAAAGAATGGCTCGACAAGAAAATCAAAGACACATACGTACGTATTGAAGACGGCTGGAGCAATTGTGACTTTGAGCATAAGGGTTGGGTAAAAACTAAAAAGTAAATGAGTCTGACAACAAATCAGCATTCAAAGAGACACAGCAGGCATGGAGCGATTTATATCGTTCTTTGCCTTCTGTTATTATTTATTCCGGCAATACTTGCACAAAGACCAGCCAACAATTTAATTAAGCCTTCAATTCCAAGTGCCAACCGCTACCAAAAAGACAAGGTTTTTCTTGAGTATGCCGATCGACTCTCATTAACAGAAGGGCAAGATTATCAATTATTGATCGGAAATGTGCAATTTCGTAAAGGTGACATGTTTATGTATTGCGATAGCGCACATTTCTATGAACAGACTAATTCACTTGATGCATTTGGCAACGTGAAAATGGAGCAAGGAGACACTCTATTTGTATATGCCGACGAACTGGATTATGACGGGAATCTTGAGCTTGCCATACTATATGCCAATGAAGGCAAGAAAGTAAAATTAATAAACAATGATGTTAAACTTGAAACAGATATATTCAATTATGATCTCGGAATAAATCTCGGGTATTATGAAGTAGGAGGAGTCCTCACCGACAAACAAAATAGGCTCACGTCTTTACAAGGAGAATACAGTCCGTCAACCAAAGATGCAAATTTTTATCTTGACGTACACTTAAACAGTATATCAGAGAGCGATACCCTTGACATGTTTACCGATACGCTGTCATATAATACCGGAACTCACGTTGCCGAACTCGTTTGTTTTACTGAAATTCTAAACAACAGAGGTACAATACTTGCTCAAAGCGGGACATATAACACTTCAACCAATCTTGCCGACCTTTATGACCGTTCTCTGATAATAACCAAAGACGGTAATACTCTCACAGGCGACACAATCTATTATGATAGAAACAACGGCTACGGTGAAGCATATGGGAACATGATACTCACCGACTCGGCTCATCAGTCATCGGTTCATGGCGAATATGGATTTTATAATCAACTCATAGACAGCGCGCTTGTAACTGGCAAAGCATGTGCCAAAGAATACTCAAAAAAAGACACATTGTATTTGCACGGAGACACCATACGCACTTTCATGCTACAGGAAGATACGACACGTGTGATGATAGCCAATCCCCGGGTAAGATTCTACCGCTCTGATCTTCAAGGATTATGTGATTCACTCAGTTTTACCCAAAGAGATTCCATCCTCTATATGCACCACCACCCTATTGTGTGGAGCGGAAACCGACAAATTTTTGGTAATATCATACAAATACACCTCAATGACTCGACTGCCGATTGGGCTAAATTACCGGACTTTGGGTTTGCTGCCGAACATATAGCAGAAGAATTCTACAATCAATTAAGCGGGAAAGAAATGACTGCATATTTTACTAACGGCACATTATCGCACCTTGACGTTAGCGGTAATGTTCAGGTCATATATCTTCCCATGGAAAGCGATTCGACATATAATAAAATCGGCAACATTGAAAGTAGTTTCCTTTCTGCCGATTTCAGTAAAAACCAACTTGATTATATGCGATTCTGGTCTGAAACACCGGGAAAACTCACGCCATTATACCTGAGCAAAAAAAGTATATACTATCTGCCCCAATTTAAATGGTATGAGTCGTTACGTCCAAAGGATCAGCAAGACATATTTAACATACCGTCTGAAATGGAATTATTATTTTCTGCGCCCGAAGTTTCAACACGCAGGCGCAAAACTCAATAAAAATTTATGTCATTATGATTTACCTATATAGAATATACCAATTGCTGATAATGTTGCCTATCGTTGTTATAGCAACCATCGTCACGTCGATACTCACAATTATAGTGTGTTCACTTTGGAATGCCAAGACTACAAGCTACTATCTGGCAAAATGGTGGGCAAGAATCGTTTGTTGGATTTCGCTCGTTCGTGTAACAGTATCAGGACAAGAAAACATTGACAAGAAAACATCATACGTATTTGTAGCCAATCACCAAGGAGCGTACGACATATTTTCTATATAT
This sequence comes from uncultured Muribaculaceae bacterium, assembly GCA_964495165.1. GTDB lineage: Bacteria > Bacteroidota > Bacteroidia > Bacteroidales > Muribaculaceae > RGIG4079. The sequence continues at coordinate 6,077 of CAZBUT010000033.1, forward strand.
GGATTCCTTGGTCACAACTTCAGGTGGATGATGAAAAAAAGTCTTGAAAAAATACCATTTGTAGGATATGCATGTCGACGTGCCGGACATATTTTTGTTGACAATTCAACACCTTCGGCTGTTAAGCACACATTGGAAGATGCCGAGAAACGATTGCAAGGAGGCATGTCTCTTGTTGTATTTCCCGAAGGCACTCGATCACGCAACGGAAAGATGCGGCCATTCAAACGAGGTGCATACCAATTGGCTGTGGAGTTTGGGCTTCCAGTAGTTCCAGTCACAATCGCCGGATCATACGATATAATGCCTAAAGATGCAAAAATATCAAAATGGGGTCACATTACATTGACCATACACAAACCCATATACGCTCCTTCTGAAGGTCACGACCTCGCCCAACTCATGGACGAAACCTACACAACTATTGCATCAGTACTCCCCGAGAAATACAAATAAACACTTATATACAATACTCTAAATCAAACTTATATGGCAAAACCTTTTAAATATCAGGAAATGTTCCCGATGTCAAAAGACACTACCGAGTATTACCATTTGACATCAGACTACGTCAAAGCAGAAAATTGGAACGGGCACGAAATGCTCGTTATTCAACCCGAAGCTTTAACCGTTTTGGCACGACAGGCTACACACGACAACGCTTTTATGTTACGTCGCGAGCACAATGAAATGGTTGCAAAAATCTTAAACGATCCTGAAGCGAGCGAAAACGACAAATTTGTTGCACTCACAATGTTGCGCAATGCCGAAGTTGCCGCCAAAGGTCAATTACCTTTCTGCCAAGATACAGGTACAGCTATCATTCATGGCAATAAAGGTCAAAACGTTTTTACCGGCTGCAACGATGAAGAATTCCTCTCAAAAGGTGTATATCAAACCTATACCGAGGACAACCTACGTTATTCTCAAAATGCGCCATTGAACATGTACGACGAGGTAAACACAGGTTGCAACCTCCCTGCTCAAATAGACCTCCATGCTACTGAGGGCAATGAATATAAATTCCTTTTTGTTGCAAAAGGCGGAGGCTCGGCCAATAAAACATATCTCTATCAAGAGACCAAAGCACTTATCAACCCCAAGACTCTTATCCCATTCCTCGTTGAAAAGATGAAGTCATTGGGTACTGCAGCTTGCCCACCCTATCACATCGCATTTGTAATCGGTGGCACATCTGCCGAAATGAATCTCGCCACTGTAAAGAAAGCATCTGTAAAATACTACGACAATCTTCCCACAGAAGGCAACGAACTTGGTCACGCATTCCGTGATGTTGAACTTGAAAAGCAACTCCTTGAAGAGACTCGCAAAATAGGACTTGGCGCTCAATTTGGAGGCAAATATTTTGCCCACGATATCCGCGTGATACGCCTTCCTCGCCATGGTGCATCTTGCCCTGTTGGTCTTGGCGTATCTTGTTCAGCCGACCGCAATGTGAAAGCAAAAATCAACAAAGACGGTCTTTGGATCGAGAAACTCGACTGCAACCCGGGTGAACTCATTCCCGAATCATACCGCAAAGCAGGCGAAGGCAAAGTTGTCAACATCGACCTCAACCGTCCTATGCCCGAGATCCTTGCCGAACTAAGCAAATACCCTGTATCAACCCGTCTATCTCTTAAAGGCACAATCATTGTGGGTCGAGATATTGCTCACGCAAAAATAAAAGAGCGTCTTGACCGTGGCGAAGAAATGCCTCAATATCTCAAAGATCATCCAATTTATTATGCAGGTCCAGCTAAAACCCCCGAAGGTCTTCCTTCTGGATCATTTGGTCCGACAACTGCCGGCCGCATGGACTCATATGTTGATCAATTCCAAGCAGCCGGAGGTTCAATGGTTATGATTGCAAAAGGCAACCGCAGCAAGCAAGTAACCGATGCCTGCCACAAGCACGGAGGATTCTACCTCGGCAGCATTGGCGGTCCGGCAGCTATTCTTGCCTACAACAGCATCAAGAAAATCGAATGTCTTGAATACCCCGAACTTGGCATGGAAGCAATTTGGAAAATCGAGGTAGAAGATTTCCCCGCATTTATCCTTGTCGATAATAAAGGCAACGATTTCTTTGTTGAGATCTCAGAAAAATGCAAAGCTTGCGCTCTAAATAAATAATAAGCCCCAACTCAATTGATATTCAACAAACCCTGCTTATAATGGCAGGGTTTGTTATTTTACAGGTATTTTGTACTTTTGTAAAAAATATATTTATTACACAGACTATTAAATCTATATATGAAAAGGGTTTTGGGATTGGCGGTTGAGCTGGTGGTTGCGTTAAGCTGGTTTATAAATGCTCAAGAGGTGTTTACAGTGATTGCAAATCCGGGAGAAGTGGCATCAATGAGTGTGCGTCTTAATTGGCATACGCCTATTGATTCCGACGATAATTATTGCTATTATACTATCGCTGATGATTCTTTGTGGCAGTTTGCATCTATGGCAAAAGCATCTCAAAGCATTTGCACAACATACGATAGTATATATTCAAAGACTGCCGACAACCAAGATTTTTATGAGTCGGCTCGATTCATGCGCAACACGGTCGAACTGCAAGACCTCTGTCCCGACACTCGATATATATACCGTATAGGGCAAGACGATGAGGTGAGACATTTCAAAACCTCACCGACAGACAACAATTGGACTGCCGCAATAATCTCTGATTTTCATGCTTACACACCTCTGCCAAAACGGGTAATATCGGCCATGGCAATGATAGATACTCTTGAGCATTGTAACGGTCGAGAATTTGACTTGGTGCTGCATGTAGGCGACATAACTGCATGGGGCGGCAGCTACTCTTTTTGGAAAGATTTATACGAAAATAAGCCTTTTAAACGCTACGTGTGGGCAGGTGTTAACGGCAACCACGACAACATGAGCCGGGGATATGCTCGGCAATCAAACGAGTTTTTCCGTTATGCCAATAATAATCCTGAAAACGGGTACGACGGTGAAATTGGCGTGTGCTATCATTTCATCTATGGCAACACTTTATTTATAATGCTTAATAACGAAAATATGCGGTCAGATGAAGGGCTTAACAAGGCGCAGGAATGGGTAAGAAAAGTCATTGAAGAAAACGATGCACGCTTTGTCGTTGTCATGGAGCACTATCAATGGTTTTTTGGCACGACAGGCAAAACATCTCAATATGATCGCTGGAAACGATTGTTTGACGAGTGTGGCGTTGATCTTGCAATAAGTGGCAACAATCATATATATGCCCGCACAAACGCTCTGTACAACGATTCCGAGACCAATGACACCCGTGGTACGGTTTATGTACAGACGCCTTCAAGCGATAATGAACGAGGACAAGAGTTGCAAGAATGGACCGACAATAAAGATCTCATAAAATTTCGTTGGAGCGAAGGGACAAACACTGTAGGCGCATTGCTGTTAAATGCCGATAATGACAATTTGTCACTCACACTTTATGACCGCAATGGCACTCCGGTCGATACCGTCACAGTCAAATCCAAGAAATAAATCATAGCCGGGAGATCAGTTGCGGCCAATGGAGCGCATTTGTCGCAAGACTTAACCCCTCCAGCACTCCGTGCCACCTCCCCTATTTGAGAAGCAGGGGAGGAGTTCGGCAATAGGACTTGCAAGGTAGGTGTCAATAGGCGTCATTTACAAGATAATAAACATAGATTTTCATCAACCTATTGCAGGATTTAATGAAATTTTGCTAATTTTGCAAAGACAATAAATTTGTCACCGACATTTTAAAATAAAGAAGCGTTTTGCTTATCGCTCATAGTTGAAGACCTGAGAAATTTTCTATTAGAGATGCGAGGAAAGCTAAAGCGGTTCTCACGCGTATAGGCGTGGGCTGCTGTTCCTACATCTGCATCTCAAGGTTTTCTCAGGACCATCAACTAAAGACGTGGCAA
>CAZBUT010000034.1:0-9880 GCA_964495165.1 uncultured Muribaculaceae bacterium
CACAACGTGCCTTTGCTGACAAATGCCCGGTTGGCTTCAGCCTATATTAACGCGTTTATCAACAAGCCTATTAAAGATGTAAACATTTCGGCTTGGGCTGAATATTGATATTAAAGCCATAATTAAAGCCGGTGTATTTTCAGATGCACCGGCTTTTTGTATGTTAGACAAAAAAAGCATTTTTAGGAGATATATAGGGCGTTTTAAATGATGCACGTCTCACGACTTGATTACAATGTAAAAGAGAATTACACGCGAAACAAACAATCTGATATGCCAATATGTAAAATTTGCGACAAATCTATAGAAATATTGAGTAAATTTGATTAATTTTGTCGCGTAAAAGATAGTTGAATAAATAATTTACATTATACAAATAATCAAACACAGTTAATCTTATGAAAAAATTCTACTCGTTTTTCATGATGGCGATAGCCATTTTTGCTGTTTCGTTTACTGCGAAAGCCGCAACAATTACACTCAATGTAGATGACGCTGAAAGAGTTGAAGTTCAGGTCAATTACGAACCGGTGACTATTCAGTCGGGTGTTGACACTCAGTTTGAAATCGAAGATTATGCAAGTATTTACATTGTCGCTAAAGATGGCAATTTCTTAAAATCGGTTACTCGTCGCAAATCATATGCCGAGCAGGTGTACAACATGAGTTCATGCAGCTTGTATTGTCAATCGGCCGCTGACTATGACGGTGTAATATGGGATGTGGTTTCATGTAATGCCGATGAAGCCCGCGACGCTGAAGTTACCGTTACTGTAGACGAAGCAACCAATGTATCATTGCAACGCAGCAACACCTACTCCTACGTTAATCTTGTCGACGGTGAAAACAAGGTGAAATTCATGTCTAAAGACGAAGTTCCTTTGACATTCTCTCACAATTCATGGGGCAAGAGACTCTACAAGGTAACACTAAACGGTGTTGATGTTGAAGCCGAAGGTTCTTATTTTAACGTAACACCCCAAAATGGTGATAAAATCGAAGTTACTTCAAATTATCCTGATATAGATGTTCCGGTAAAAATCACATACGGTGAAGGTGCAGAGGGATTTATTACAAGTGTATCGGTTGACGGCACTCCTGTCACGAACTACTTAGATGAAAACTTCACCGTGAAATTAGGTTCGACAGTAGCTATCTACGGCGACCGTCAAAACTACATGTTTGAATCAATCGTTGTAAATGACGGTGAGCCTTACACTACTTCTTATTTCTACAGCTATGAATTTATCGTAGAAGAAAACGAATACAACATTGTTGTCAATGCACACAAATACGGCACAATCAAAGCCTATGTAACAGTCGATAATACGGCTAATGTAACAGTATATCGCGGTTACTCTTCAGCTAACGATGTTATCGCACTTGAATCAGGAGTCAAAACCGAAGTGGAACTAAGCGAAAACAACCCCTGCATCTCATGGGTTGCAGCGTCGTGTAGCTACGTTGAAACAGTGACAATGGTCACTGCCGACGGAACTCAAGACAAATCGGGTTCATCATCTATCCGCAATATTCCCGAAGGCGCGGAAATCACTATCACAACAGGCATAATAGAGCGCAATTACACCGCTGTTTTATGGATCGATGATATTTCATTGGCTGATTACAGCGGCTCATTCTATGGATCTTACGACCGCTATTTGCATCAATTCAACCAATTGAGTTCCGGCTATAATGTTATCGAATTTGGCGACATCGACAATCCATTCTACTTCTCAGCCTACGGCTCAACAATATCATCTCCTGTCGTATATCAAAATGAAACTTTGGTAACGAATAACTATGGATACAACCTCACACTTGCCGACAAAGATGTCGTAAAGGTGTTCCTTGCTACAGCCGAACCTGCAACATACAATGTGACATTTGAGTTAACAGGCGATATCCCGGCTGTTACTTGTACAAAAGATATGATATGTGAAGTTGCCGATTGGGCGACAGGTTTCTCTGCAATGCAAGGCTCCCAGGTAGATCTCGCAATAGACGGTAGCGTATCGGTAAGCGTTAACGACACTCCGATTGAATATCTTGATGCCGATGGCAAATATTCATTCAATGTCGATGCCGATGCTCTTGTAAAAATCAGCGCGACCAATAGTATTGAAAATGTAGTTGTCAGCGAGATTGCAACAGACAACAACGTATATAATTTGCAAGGTATTTGCGTTGCAAAAAATGCGACTGCCGAGCAAATCAAATCACTCCCTGCCGGAATGTATATCATCAACGGCAAGAAAGTGATCAAGTAACACTGATTAGTAAAAAACAAAATTGTTGATAGGGTGTGTCATGATTACGTTTTCCGTGATCATGACATTCCCTGTTTTCGCAACTAATCTGAAAACCAGAATAATGAGAAAAATCTATTTTAGTTTACTTGTCGCAGGGGTTGCATTTACGGGTATGGCACAGTCAAAATTGGACTTGCGTAGCCGCGTAGCCTTGCGTCAGCATAAAGTGGAATACAATCTCCGCACAAAGTCATTTGAGCCGGTTGAAACCGCCAAAAAGAGTGTCACAGCAATGATTAAACTTGCTCCCGGTGCCACTGCATCGCAATTAGAGGCAGAGGGGGTAAAAGTGATGCGCACACGTGGCGACATTGCATTTGTTGTGATGCCGGTAGAAGATGTGGAACGTGTATCTGCTTTAAGTTGCATCAAAACCATGTCGCTATCACGCAAAGCGTTCCCCAAAATGGATAACGCCAGAACTGCTACGGGAGTCGATAAGATTCACTCGGGCGAAGGGCTTGAGCAAGCATATACCGGCAAAGGTGTAATCGCCGGCATCGTGGACGCCGGTCTCGACCCCAACCATGCCAATTTCAGAAATCCCGATGGTTCTTCCCGCATAGGATTGTTAACAAATATCTACTCCACATCTTACAACAGCGACGGATATAACGCCGACATATACACTGCCGACCAAATCCCGGGATTTACCACCGATGATGAAACCCAATTTCATGGCACGCACACGCTGGGAATCATGGCAGGCTCCTATAAAGACACTTTGACCGTTGCAAAAGGCACAAGTATGCTCAGCGCCAAAGTTGAAACCGATGAAAATCCGTTCTACGGAGTGGCTTATGATGCCGATATTGCCGCCTCTTGCTGTGAGTTGTCTGATTACTTTATCGCATTAGGAATTGAAAATATTCTTGACTATGCCTACCAAGAGCAGAAACCTGCGGTGATAAACATTTCTCTCGGCAGCAATATCAACGCCCACGACGGCACCGAAACCATGAGTCAATATCTCGACCTTGCAGGCAAGGAAGCGATAATATGCGTGGCTGCAGGGAATGAGGGGGATCTGCCCATTGCTTTGAATCAGACCTTTACTTCCGAAGACTCGGTATTGCAAACGTTTGTTACACCGCTGTATGGTGATGTTGCAACAGCCAACGGCATCTATTACAATCTGCGCTACGACCAAGTATATATCTACAGCAACGATTCTACAGAGTTTAAAGTAAAAATGGTTGTTTACAACAAAGACCGTGGCACCATAGTAATGCAACACACAATCGACAGCAACACCAATGGAACAGCAGCCTATTATGCATCGGGCGACCAAGCTCAAAGCGGAGACTTGACAAACACCAATTTTTCAAAGGCATTCAGCGGATATGTGGGTCTTGGCTCAATGATAGACGAAAACAACGGCCGATACTACGCGTTGCTCGATTACTTCATCATGGATAATCAGGCGACAAACGCCAACGGCAACTATATTTTAGGATTTATCGTAGAAGGAAAAGCCGGACAACGCATCGACTGCTTCTGCTCAGGTCTTTACTCATACATGGACGGCTATGCTCAGGACGGTTGGGACAACGGTAGCACAAACGGTTCGATAAGCGATATGGCTTGTGCCCATAATATCCTTGTTGTAGGAGCCTACAACACCCGCAACGCTTGGGTTTCTCTCGACGGCAAACCTTATGCCAACGCGGGTAACTATCCCTTAAACCACGTGACAAGTTTCTCAAGCTACGGGACATTGATCGACGGTCGCAATCTTCCACATGTGCTTGCTCCCGGAAACACAGTAATTTCTTCAAGCAGCAGCTATTACATCGACTACTACGGAGGATTGGACGACAGCGCATTCCAAGCCAAGTTGGTTGAAGACTCACGCACAAACTATTGGCATCAACAAGCGGGGACGTCTATGGCTACTCCGACCGTTTCAGGCGCGATTGCTTTGTGGCTTGAAGCCGACCCTACTTTGACGATCGACGAAGTGAAAGAAATTGCGATGTCAACTGCCGTTAAGGACAGCTACATCACCGGATTTGAAGGCGACCCTGTGCAATGCGGTGAAGGCAAATTCAACGCCTATGAAGGCTTGAAAGAGGTGTTGAGAAGATCCGCCGGGATTGGAAGCATCACAGCAGATGAAAACAACCGGTTGCTGATTTCTGTTTCTGGACGCAACCAATACAACCTGTTCATAGGAGGTGCCAATGAAATGAATGCCGTTTTCTATAACCTTTCGGGTCAACCGGTACTCACTGCCCAATCCGAGGGAGATGAGCTCAACGTTGATGCTTCATCGTTGGCTTCAGGCATATATGTACTAAGTGTAAACGGCTACCACAACAAACGTATTTTTGTGAAATAACAAATCAACCTAAAACAATATGAAAATAAACATTAAGAATCCGGTTTTGAAGGCTATAAGCATCTTTGCTTTGATAGCGTTGCCTTGTGCGGTTCATGCGCAAACCACCGATGAGCCAATCATCACCTTCAAGACCAATATATATGAAAACAGCGGCGCAACCAATCAGTTCTCATTGGTAATCGGAACTGTTGATGCCGGTCAATATATCGATGTCGATTGTGGCTTTGGAAAAATCGAATATGAGACACAGCAAGCGGTAATCGACTCGCTTTCTGAGGTGAGAGGCACGTTTATCGAATGCCAAGTATCAAAAGAAGGCATTGTTAAGATTTATGGCGACCCCAATCAGATTGACTATTTCAATGCAAGCGGCTGTTATATTACCGACATCACATTTGCCAATCCGGCAAGTATCGATGTGCTTGACTTGTCCCATAACGAGCTGCAAAGCCTTGACCTTAGCGACATGACCAACGTTCAAGCATTGTATCTGTCTGACAACACATTCACTGAAGCTACTCCGCTGAAAATAGGTGGTAACAAACCCAATCTGCGCATTCTTGAGATAAACACAATCGACTACATGGACGAGTCGTTTAACTTGTTGGATTATCCTGCGCTGGTTTCATTTGACGGCTACCACAACCTCGGGCTAAAAAAATGCGACCCGTCGGGCTGTCCCGAATTGTTGCGTTTGACTCTTGATGTGACCCCGGTTGAAACAATCGATGTGTCTCGCAACACCAATCTGCTCATTCTGAACGTGTCAAATACCCGCATCACCTCTCTCGACTTGAGCAACAATCCCTACTTGACAGAATTGTATTGCGACCATACAGGCTCATACAACCATGATTACAAATTGGAGACTCTCGATGTGACCAACAACCCCGAACTCAAATATCTTTTTTGTGCCGGAAATAAACTCACTCAACTCGACATATCAAAATGTCCCAAGCTGATAACGGTTTCTGCTACAGATAATTATTTGACAACGTTTGATGTGTCTAACAATCCCAGCCTTTATATTGTACAACTGAATCAGAACTGTCTTGACTTTGCCACTCTTCCGCTTGACCCGGGAACATGGAACACATATTACTACGGACAGCGTAATTTTCCTGTTGAGAAGTCCTACAAAGTCGGAACGACATTTGACTACAGTTCTCGCGTGTTGCGCGAAGGCGGCATTACCGATGCCGTGCTGTACTCAGTATCGGAAACCTCTCCCGAAAGCGCATCACCGGTAGAAACAAGCTACTATACATACGCCGATGGCTTACTCACAATAAACCGGATACCACAGGACAGCGTTTACATCGCTTTTGCCAATTCGTTGTTCCCCGATGAGATACTCCGCACCGATAAGTTCAAAATCAAATCTGAGGCCGATTACGGAGAGAATGTAAAAGCATTTTCATTCACAACAAGCATCTCTCCCGACAACGCGATTTCGTTTGGCATAGGATTGTCGGGAGCTACCGCCGACAACCCCAAAGAGTTTTATGTAAATTTTGGAGACGGTAATTTGCAGCCGTTTACCGCCACTACATCAGGCACACCTGCAACAGCCAACGTCAGCGGCATCCGCAAAGGGTATGGTTCAATTGAGGTTTGCCTCAAAGAGGGTGATGTCCTCACGGCTGTTGAGACAGAAGCAGTGCCAATGTATTCGGTTGACGTGTCGGCTTCTGCATCGCTACGCACGCTGCGCCTTGCAAATGCCGGATTGTACTCTATCGACTTATCTTGGAACCGCTGTCTTGAAACTCTTGATTTGAGCGGAAACAACTTGACATCATTGTCGCTTGCCGGAAACAACGGCAGCTATGAGAAAAATGCTCTTGCCAACATCGACCTCAGCCATAACAACCTCACAGATTTGACGCTCAACAATCTGAAAGCCATCAAGAATCTTGATTTGAGTTACAACCAATTGACCGAGATTGATTTGTCTGATGCCGACTATATTTTGAGCGTTGACCTTTCTAACAACATGCTTGAATCACTCGACTTTACCTATTGCTACATAATGACAAACCTTGATGTATCACACAACGACCTTACATCTATCATTATGCCCGATGAGTGCAGTCTCAAACGTTTTGTTTGCAACTACAACAACTTCACGCTTGCGACTTTGCCGGAACATGGTTCATTGAGCGATGATAACTATATCTACGCCCCGCAATCAGATTTGCTTATCGCGACTAAAGGTCCCGGTATCGACCTCTCAGAACAGAATCGAGTGATTAATGGCGCAGGAACCACCTATACATGGAAAGATGCCAACGGCAACGCTCTTGTAGAAGGTGTCGACTACACCAACAATAACGGCATAATGGTATTCAAAAACATTGAAGTCGGAAACATTGTGTGTGAAATGACCAATCAGGCATTTCCCGGATTTGCAGGAGATGTGGTTTTCAAGACCACACCTATTGAAGCTGCAGGTATGCCCACCAATGTGATAGCCACATTCTCAACGGTAAACGACGGCGATCAAGTCGGTCTTTCGTTAGCGGCAGTCAAAGCCGGTACTGCAATATATATCGGCTGGGACGGAAGCGAAAATCTGAGCCAATATCTTTTGGGTACGGAATACAAACTTTTTGAAGCCGAAACAAAAGCCGGAACTGTTGTAAACGTCTACACCTATGATGCAGATGAAAAAGTATCTGTATTCAGCATGAGCGGTGCTACACTTTCGTCCTGTGATGTATCTAAGTTCACCGACGCAATATGTATCAATGTGAGTGATGCCGGTCTGTCGGAAATCAAATTGCCGGAATCATCGGCTCTGCAAGAGCTTAATTTAAGCGGAAACAACTTCACGGAATTTGATTTGTCAAAATACCCCAACTTGCGTCTTGTGAGTCTTAGCAACAACTCATTGACATCTCTTGATCTCACCAAAAATTCCGCAATACAGGAATTATCAGCCTCTTACAACCAATTGTCGGAAATTGCACTTGACAACGACCAGATGTGGGCTTTATATCTTGAAAACAACAACTTCACAGAAATATCGCTCGCCGGCGCACCCAATATTACGCAATTGTCACTCGCCCACAACCAATTATCGGAAATCGACGTGGAGGTTCTGTCGAAACTGCGCGTGTTGAGTTTGACGAACAACCGTTTTACGTTCAAAACATTGCCATTGCACAAATCTACTTATATGGTCTACTACTATGCCAACCAAGCACCTATCGAGGCTGCTACTATTGACGGACGTGTGGATTTGAGCGACCAAAGCATTGTTGACGGGACTGAAACCGTTTACCGCTGGTTTCTTGGCGTTCCCGAACAGGACGAAGAGGGAAATCTTGTCGGAGAAGAATTGATACTTGACACCGAATACACTTTAACCGGAGGCGTAACCGAATTTTTGCGCAGCTTTGAAGGTGTGATGTGTGTAATGACCAATGAAAAGCTCCCCAACGTGTATATCTATACCAACCTGTTTAATGCCGTTGCAGGAGTTGAGTCTATTGAAGCCGACAGCGACAATGCTCCGGTCGAATACTACAATCTGCAAGGCGTGAAAGTTGCCAGCCCCAAAAACGGTATCTATATCCGCGTTCAAGGCCGCAAAGCCACCAAAATAATCCTCTAACAGACATTATCATACACAACAAAAGCTCGCTCGGAATTTCCCGAGCGAGCTTTTATTATAGAGGGACAATTGCAAAATCGCCTTATTTGTTTACAAACACAAGATAGTCTCCGGCTTTAAGCAAATGGTCTTCAGGTATTGCAGCCTGACCTCCGTTAAAGTAATCAACCATATTGGTCAACACGGGTTCTTCTCCGTTGAATGTGAGATATTCATCATGACCGCCAAGATTTACAATCACAACGACCTTGGAATCTCCTTTCTCGCGGCTGAATGCGTAAAGTGAATGGCTTTGAGTTTTGTAGCGTTTCATCTGGCCTCCGTCTTCACCTGCATTGAGAGCCGGTTGAGAATGCTTGAGAGCATTGAGCTTTTGATAAAATTCAAAATATTTATTGCGCGGTTCCCATTCGGGTGCAGTGTCTTTCTTGAAGAACTCAAACGCACGATTCAAACCTGTTTCCTGACCGGTGTAGATGAGAGGCACACCGGGAAGAGTATATGAAAGCACAGCAAATGCATCGGCAAGATTACCCAAACGGTCAAATTCTGTTCCCTCCCATGAGTTGAGGTCATGGTTGGTAATCATATTCATAAGGTAGCTGTCTTTAGGGTAATTTGCAGCCTGATCGGCAAGCAATGAGTCGATAGCCACAGCATATTTAACCGGGAATGTGCGCATAGGTTCACCCTCTTTCTGGAAAGTATATTGACCTGATGTCGCCGCAATTTCGCTGAAAAGGTCTTTCATTGGCCAGTTATATCCCATGTTGAATGCATGTTTTTGCAATTCGGGTTTGCTCGCTTCGGCAAGCATAAACAATTCAGGTTTCACCGAGTCGAGTTGCGGGCGTGCTTCGTCCCAGAAATCGGTAGGAACTTCTCCTGCCACATCACAACGGAATCCGTCAACGTTTATATCGGTCAACCAAAATTTGAGTGCGTCAACCATAGCAGCACGCATCTCGCGATTGTCATAATTGAGTTCGTAAACATCGGTCCAGTCAAACGGTCCATACATTTTGCCTTCCTCGTTTACAGAAAACCACTCGGGGTGTTCTGCAACCCAGGCATTGTCACAGCCGGTGTGGTTTGGAACCCAGTCGAGAATGACTTTCATGCCAAGAGCATGAGCCGAGTCTACGACAGCTTTAAACTCTTCTATTGTGCCAAACTCAGGATTAAATGCCTTATAGTCTTTAACTGCATAATAACTGCCAAGTTCGCCTTTGCGGTTAAGTTCAGAAATAGGGTGAATGGGCATAAACCACAAAATGTCGACACCAAGTTCTTTCAAGCGTGGCAAATGTTCGCCAAACTCTTTAACTGATGCCGATGGCGTGAATTGACGCAAATTCACTTCATAAATAACTGCATTGCGGCTCCACTCGGGGTGTTTCACTGTTGTGTAGGTAGAATCACGTTCGGGAACTGCTTCTTTAGAGGCCTTTTTGCCACAGCCTACCGCAAAGAGAGATGCAACTCCTGCGATGAGCGAAAAAAAGAAAAACTTTCTCATGGATAAAATCGATTAATTTTAAGTATGATACAAGGGAATTTCTATAAATTCCACGAATAAGTTAAACAATAGATAACGGGAACTGT
>CAZBUT010000035.1:0-9825 GCA_964495165.1 uncultured Muribaculaceae bacterium
CTACTGCTTCGCGCTTGTTGAGCGAGATGATTGTACCTTCGATTACTTCTTTGTCTTTAACGGTGTTGAGCGATTCGTCGTAAGTTTTGATTAATTCCTCACGGCTTTTACCGCCAAGTGTTTCGCCTTTTTCGTAGGCGTTCCAATCAAATTCTTCGATTGGTGAATTTGTTAATTCGTTCATTTAAATGGTTAATAAATTGAGTTAATTAATACGTTAGACATTATATGGTCTAAATTTGCGGGGCAAAGATACGCATAATTTTCTAAACCACAAAATTATATGGTTACTCGGCGGGTGATTGTTCCGGCTTTGAGGATATATATGCCACGCGAGGGAATGCGCTGACGATAGATGCCTGCCGGAATGTCTGACTGAGAGATGAGTTGACCGAGTATGGAGAAAATTTTTACGGTTGTAGGGTGGGGTGTGTTGATATAGACATATCCGTCGCGTGCGTATATCTCGATTTGTTCCGATTCGGTACGCTCGCTCATCTCGGTGCGGGTCGCTGTATCGCGGGCTTCCTCCCACGACGGTTGAGTCGTGGCTCCATGTACTGCGACAGCAACCATAACCAACAGTCCGATCAAGAAACGTCTATTCATAGATACACAAATGATTGCGTAAAATTAATAAATTTTCCTTTCGTCACCAAGAAGTTGACCCATTTATGCGTTTTTTTACACTGAGAAGTAGCGGGCGCGGGGATGGGCGAGGAGGCAGCCGGTGGTGGTTGCGGTCGGGTACATGGCTCCGTTTTCGGTGAGCGATATGCCCAATTGGGCGTAATGCAGCACTTTGTCGGTCAGGAATACCAACCGTTGGTCGGGCAACGACGGATAGCCTATCGCCGGTCTTATTCCCTTTGGCTCAAAGCCCCATAGATGCTCGCGGGTGTGACGGTGGGCAAGTTCGGTGGCGGCTTCGGCAAGACGGTCGGCAAGCGTCTGGCAGAGTATGGCGTTATAGTCGTCTCCCTCACGTTTGTATTGCTCGATGAGGTTTTGCAACGGCACTCCTGCCGTGACGGCAAACAATCCTATCCAGTCTTCCAAATTGCCTTCGTGACTTATGGGTTTGATGAAATCGGCAAGAGCCAACCGAGGAGTGGTGCCTTCGCGGTGGAGTTGCCGAGGGGTCGGCAAGGCATATTCGGTGTTTTGATGCCGATAGTGTATTTCTTCGTTGTGGCTTCCTGCTTGAAGTATGGCTATGCGCGCTGTCGGACGGTAGTCCTCGCTTGCTGAGTTTTGCAGGCGGTCGAGAGCGCGGTTTGCCTCTTTGTACAGTTGCATGGCTTCGGCTGCTTTGGCTCGGAGTTCTTGAGGCATGGCCGCAATCCATTGTGCCTGGCAATGTCCGCACCCGCCGATGTCGGCAATCGATGCAAATGAAGCGTCTAACTTCCATGCGCCGAAAAATGCGCGCCAATTTATCGCTTTGCGCACCTCGCCGATAGAGAAAGAGAGGTCGTGGACTCCCGGGGATTGCGGGGTCGAGACTGTGATGTCGCCGTAGTCAAATTTCATCTCTCGGGCTTCCTCCGTGGTGAGACGGCCGGATAGCGAGGCTGCGTGCTTGGCACGTAACGCCTCTTGCTCGGCGCGTATGGCCCAGATTGACTCTTGGCGTGTGACTGTGTTTGACAGCCGTTGCACCACGCCCGGAAGCATGGCGGCATCGCGTGTATATACCACCGGTCCGCTATAGCATGGCGCGATTTTGACGGCAGTGTGCAGTGGCGATGTCGTTGCGCCGCCTATGAGCAAAGGTATTGTCAAGCCACGTTCTTCCATTAGGCGGGCAACGTGGCACATTTCTTCAAGCGAGGGGGTTATCAGTCCGCTCAATCCTATGAAATCGGCATTAATGGCAATCGCTTTTTCAACGATTTCTTCTCCGGGAACCATTACGCCTAAATCGGTCATTTCATAGCCGTTGCAATTCATTATCACGCTCACGATATTTTTCCCTATGTCGTGAACGTCGCCTTTAACGGTTGCGATAACGATGCGTCCGGCCGATGCCGTGCCTGCCGACTGCTTTTCGGCTTCGATAAAGGGAGTGAGATAGGCAACGGCCTGTTTCATCGCTCTTGCGCTTTTAACAACCTGAGGCAGAAACATCTTGCCGGCACCGAATTGCTCACCTACGCTGTTGATGCCTGTCATCAGCGGGCCGTCGATTACGGCAACTGCCGAGCCGAGGTTTTTCATAGCTTCGTCCAAATATGGCTCTGCGCCGTCGCAATTACCTTTGATAATCATCTGCGCGATGCGCTCTGTTGCCGATAGTTTGACATCGGCATTGACCTTAGGCAATTGGGCAGCTCCGTCACGCTCTTCCTTGATGCGTGTGGCTATCTCGACAAGGCGTTCGGTGGCATCGTCGCGGCGGTTTAACAATACATCTTCGAGACGCTCCCGCAGGTCGTCGGGAATATCCTCTACCGGCATGAGCGATGAGGGGTTGACGATGCCCATGTCCATTCCTTTGGATATGGCGTGATAGAGAAAGACTGCGTGCATGGCTTCGCGCACATAGTTGTTGCCTCTGAATGAAAATGACAGATTGCTGATGCCTCCACTCACTTTAGCTCCCGGCAGATTGCCTTTGATCCATTCCACGGCGCGTATGAAGTCTAATGCGTAATTGTTGTGGGCTTCGATGCCGGTTCCCACGGCGAGCACATTGGGGTCGAAGATGATGTCGCAACCGGCGAATCCGGCTTTTTCTGTCAACAGGCGGTAGGCGCGTTGGCACACCTCTATTTTGCGCTCATAGCTGTCGGCCTGACCTTTCTCGTCAAATGCCATGACAACTACGGCAGCTCCCATTTCCTTGATATATTGCGCTTTTTCGATAAAACGATCTTCTCCCTCTTTGAGGCTTATCGAGTTGACAATCGGACGACCTTGGGTGTGTTGCAACCCGGCGACAACCGTCGCCCAGCACGACGAGTCAATCATCAGCGGCACGCGCGCGATGTCGGGTTCAAGCGATATGCGGTCGATGAATGCCGACATTTCGGCTGTCGCGTCGAGCATGGCATCGTCCATGTTGATGTCGATGATTTGTGCGCCGGCTTCGACCTGAGCTCGGGCTATCTCGACAGCTTCATCGATATTTTTCTCTTTTACGAGCCGCAGAAACTTGCGACTGCCTGCAACGTTGCAACGCTCTCCGACATTGACAAACAGATGCTTGTCGGGCATTGTAAATGATTCAAGCCCGGCAAGTCCCATTTCGGGATTCATTTGGGGTATCGGCCGTGGCGCATACTCTTTGGCTGCTTTTGCAATGGCTGCAATATGGTCGGGAGTAGTGCCGCAACAGCCTCCAATGATATTTAGCTTGCCGGCTTTGAGCAATGGAACGAGTTTGCCGGCCATTGTCTCGGGAGTCTCGTCATATTCACCCATCTCGTTGGGCAGACCGGCATTGGGGTAAACGCTCACAGCCACAGGCACTTTCTGCAAAGCGTTGATGTGGGGTATCATGCCGTCGGCTCCAAACCCGCAATTCAGTCCTATGGCAAACAGGTCGCCATGCATTACCGAGGTGACAAAAGCGTCGAGAGTCTGCCCCGACAACGTACGTCCCGACTCTGTGAGCGTTACCGATACCATAACGGGAAGTGCAATCCCGGCATCGGCCATTGCCCGGCGTGCGGCATATAAAGCGGCTTTGGCATTGAGACTGTCAAAAACCGTCTCGATAAGCAACAGATCGACACCGCCTTCTATCAGCGCGGAAATCTGCGTGGTGTAGGCATCGACAAGCCGCCCCCACGTGATGCGGTCGCCGTCGGCATCTATTCCGGCCGACATTGACAGGGATTTGCTTGTCGGGCCGATGCTCCCTGCCACCCAGCGACTATCATCAGGGTGCAATGACATATATTCATCGGCCACACTGCGAGCAAGACGGGCGGCGGCGAGGTTTATCTCAGCGGCATATTCCGTCAGGTTGTAATCGGCAAGCGATATGGCGTTGGCATTGAATGAATTTGTCTCGATTATATCGGCACCGGCATTGAGATATTGCCGGTGAATATCCTTTATCGTCTCAGCCGAAGTGAGCACAAGTATATCGTTGCACCCTTTCAGCGACACATCCCAATCGGCAAAACGGCTTCCACGGAAATCAGCTTCGGACAGACCGCATCGCTGTATCATCGTTCCCATAGCACCGTCAAGCACAAGCACTTTACTTAATGATTCTGTAATTTTCACAAAAAATAAAATTAAAACTTTATACAAATCTCGTCATTACAATTGAACAGGTCTAATGCTTCATTATATGAAATGCGTTTGGACTTAATTGCATCGGCGAGCAACAATAGATTTATCACGTTTAGTGCCGCACCAGATATTCCGGTACGGTTATAAATTGATTTTATACGATCACGAAAGCCTCCTGAGAAAACAGATGATATAAACGCAAAATTAAATGATGTGACATTTTCACTAAAGATGCTCCACCATTTATTGGAATTTAAATTTTCATCTTTGGCTTTGTTTTCTTCAAGATACCTTACCATTTCATCTGCTTGGTTCATCGGAAGGTTATATCCATCGGAATATGCTTTATTGTCTATAATCAATCCTTTTGCTCCATAATACACACATACATCTGGTTTTCGGCTATCACCTAATCGCCCTCCGATAAATTCAAGTTCAGATGTAAGCAATTCGGCTGTCATTAATTCAAAAAGACGGTCAGCTTTTTTTTGCGTTTTTTTATTCAATCCGTAACTATAGTCTATTAAGGACAGAAATTTGTGATTAATATTTAGCAATTTATCTTGGACATCTTCTTTTAGTCGAGATAATGCCGATCGGTCATCTACCGACTGTCGATTTGACGGAATTTCTAATTTTATGATTTTGTCGTTGATTTGATAGCCCGATCCGTTGAAACTGACATTCAGACCGATATTGCTAAATCCTTTGATATCATCAGCCACTGCGTTTTCAGTGACATTGATACCCATAGCCGATAAATAATTTAAGCAATCAGAAATGCTTCTGTAAGACTTCGACAAATATGAAATCAACACAGCTCTGCGCTGACGCATATATTCACAACCGGCTCCACTGGGCGATAACATCGAATAATAAACAATTTTAGGAATCTGTTTATATTTGCTGCTACCTATTGCATGATTATAATCTTTTCGCCCTTGAAATGTTATTTGATAGGCATCTGTTAAAGTTTCAGTCATCTTTTTCCCGCGAATATCGAGTGTGACAGTTTTAGGATGCCGCTCAATCCAACCGACTTGAATCAACCAACTGCATATTGTACGCACATATTTATCAGACGTACCTTCGGTGTTTGTGAGAAAAATTCTACGAGCTTGGGCGTTTTCACAAGCATTCAAGCCTTCAATTATGAAACGTTGAGCAAAACATGTAAACCCTTTTTCTCCAACAAAACCGAAATTACTTCCAATTTCAAATTTTGTCAGGTGATTGTCTGGCGCTTCAATCAAACTTCGTAATATACCGCAAACCGGGGGATATGATAAAAAAGATTTTCGCAGTATCTCCAATTCGGTATTTTTGCCGGTTGCCAAGGCATATTGCATACCTGATTCAGACAACGAACAACAGTCGGTAATACTATCATAATCCAGAAACCCAATTGAAATAGCCCAAACAATAAACGAATTTGTAGCCCAGTTGCTTTGATATGCACGCCCGTTTTGTGAATGTAATGCAGCCTGAGCAATTCCGGAGCATGAGGCGTTTTTTCTTGTCTCGCCTTTTAACGGTCCACGACCAACCAACAATGGATATTCAATGCATATTTTATCTGCCGACAATTGATTAAGCATGTCCTGTTTCCTGTCGCTTACAATCATATCGCTGACCGCCTGTTGCAACCGTTTGTTTATCTCTGAGTCGGGAACAAAGATATTTACGATGTCTTTTAATTTTTTCAGGTCGGTTGAATCCTGAATCCAGCCTAATGCGCGGTTTGACATACTCAATAGTTGGTTATTAAAACTTCTTTTGTGACATTATATTTATTCCGAGACTGATAATTACAATTATTGTAATCTACATTTATTTCGTGAAGGTGATACAGGTTTTCGTTTGTCCAATTTGCCAAATTTTCATTGACTGTGCCCTTGTGTTCTATAACATTGGATAATGCAAATTTTACTCCCTTTCCCGATAATTCGTTTAATATTGCAAATAAGTTAAGATCATCTTGGTCGCTCCAGCCGTTAAAGCCTCTTTTGCCATCGTTATAACTTCCGCAAGTTAAAGCGTAGGGAGGATCGGCATATATAAAATCGCCTTCTTTCAGTACATCATAGTTAAACTCAACAAAATTATCTGAGCTGAAAATCAAATCATTTATGCATGTCTTAAATTGGATTAAATTGGTCCTCATGCGTTGGTTGAAGCTGCTACGATCTTTCCCAAACGGATTGTTGTACTCATGGCGTGAGTTAAATCTGAATTGATAGTTAAAACTATAACACATCAGAACATACAAATCAAGTGGGGCGCCTTGTTTGTTATAGTAATCTCTATATGCGATATACCCGTCCTTGTTTTCTTTTGATAGTTTCCATTCGTCGATACGCTCATCGATAAAATTCAGAATATCTTCAATTGCCAAATTTTGAATTTGACGCATTATATCTATTACATGATAATTAATATCATTGGCATACTTCACATCGGCATTGTAATTAATACTCACATCGCACCCTCCGCAAAATAGGTCAACAAAAACATTGGCATTTTTAGGGAAATGCTGTTTTATGTTATCGATTATGCGATATTTATTGCCAATATAATTGAAAGGCGCTTTTAATGCCATGTCATCTGCGTTTTAGTAAATATAATTGTTCTTTCAATCCCGATGTGTTGTTCGGGATTTTATTCTTATAGCGGCGATAGTCATACTCAAACAATCTGAACGAGCCGGGAATTGCAAAATCCATACACAATTCGCTTAGTCGCTGTGTTGGCAATAAAGCCTCGTTGTTATAGCTTATCAATATATATTTGCACTGTGATTTACTTATGAGTTGTTCAAAAGCCGATTCTACAGTTTTTGCCGAGCAAAAATCCGACTTTTGAGATGCATAATCTCTCATGCCGGTAACCCCTTTTATATTGGGATAATCATATCTTGCGACAGTCTCAAGTATATGATAGTTGGGAAGATATTCACGTGTGTTATATGGAGGGTCGGCATACAGCAGATCGCATCGTTTTCTTAACATTGAGGTATAGTCACAATTATTCCCACTATTTTTAAGTCTGTTATTATATAGTTGTGGTGGTGTTAATCTTAATTTATTATAAGTTCTTATATCCCAATATTTAAGATATGCCGCATATACTCCTGTGATATTTGCAACATAAGGAATTGCATTTAATAAACTGCATAATAAATAGTAATAGCCTTTTTTATCAATCAATTGTTGGTCAAACCAATTCTGAATAGTAATTCGTATTAAATCTATTTTCAACGCATTTTCGGGTTGAAAATACATCCTGACGCACGATTGATTGGGTGAATAATTATTATAAATAAAGCAATCGTTGATATTGATATTAGAATTGCTGATCGTTAGATTGTTTAAGTATTCGATCGGATTGTCAATCCCAAGATTCTTGAATGACGGTCTCCTGTTTAATACCACGCCCCCCTTTAGCAATACATAGCTGAAATATAGAGAGTCATTGCATATTATCTTAAGCCCCTTTTCTTTCATGAATTGTGACACAGCTCCTGAACCGGCAAAAATATCCAATACAGAAGTTACATTTTCTGTATATCGAGTCACAACATCAAAAATATTGTTGACTAACAAACTTTTGCCTCCAAGATATCTCATGTGCCTATAAAATACTTATTTCAAATGCAAATTTACAAAATATTATATACATATAAATGATGAGACAAAATTAAGACTTCGTTTGGGCTGCTTAAGGCAATATTTATATTAAAAATTGTTATCGTTTGCGAGAGAAGAAGGTTTTCATCAGGGCGGCACACTCATCGGCAAGGACTCCTGTGGTGATTGCCGCTTTGGGGTGAAAAGGGTGTCGGCGGGTAAATGTCGAGTAGCCGCGCTTGTCATCGCCAGTCCCATACACGATGCGGCGCAATTGACTCCAACCTATCGCCCCGGCACACATGAGGCATGGCTCTACGGTGACATACAATGTGCATTCGGGCAGATACTTGCCCCCGAGTGCATTGACCGCAGCTGTGATAGCCTGCATCTCGGCATGGGCTGTGACATCGTTGAATGTCTCAGTCATATTATGCCCGCGCCCCACAATTCGCCCGTTGCACACTACAACAGCCCCAATCGGCACCTCATCGGCTTCAAACGCTTGCCGGGCTTCGTCCAAAGCCGCACGCATGAACCGTTCGTCTTCTTTTTGCTTCAAATCTATCATAACAAGTCGAGTTTCAAGCCTTCATTGGCGAGTATGACATCGGGGAATTCCTCTTGTGCCTGAGCCAGATGACCCGCCTCTGACAAGTAACGTTTTGAAAAATGCCCCAATATGAGTTTCTTTGCTCCGGCTTCGGCAGCTATGCGTCCGGCCTCGCGGGCAGTGGAGTGTCCACGCTCCAAAGCATTGGCTTGTTCGGCATCATCGTAGGTAGCCTCATGGTATATGACATCTACCCCTTTGACCGATTGCGCTACACGCCTATCATACAACGTGTCGGAACAATAGGCATAACTCATCGCTGGGTCGGCATCGGTAGTCAAACGCACATTCTCGATGACCTGCCCTTCGGGCGTGATGTAGTCGGCTCCGTTCTTAATATTGTGCAATTCCCTTACAGGCACGTTGTAAAACTTGACCATATCGCCACGCAAATGCCTTTGCTTCTCTTTTTCCTTGAAAACAAACCCGCTGCATGGCACACGATGATACAACGGGAATGCTGTGACCGTCAACGCATCGTCCTCATATATCACCGATGTGGTGCCGGGAGTGATGATATTGAACTTTATCTCAAATGATATATCGCGACAAAAGAAATCAAACATGCGCTTGAACAAATCGGCACCCTCTTTAAAAATGTGTATCGTTACCGCGCCCTCCTTGCCGTGAAGCGCAAGCGTCGACAGCAATCCGAGCATTCCAAAGCAATGGTCGCCATGGAGATGACTGATGAATATATGCTTTAACCGTGAAAATTTAAGTTTCATGCGCCGCATGGTGAGCTGCGCACCCTCTCCGCAATCTATCATATAAAGAGAGTCGCGAAAATCAATTATTTGGCACGACGGCAGGTGACGCATCGACGGAGTAGCCGAGCCGCAACCGAGTATGTTAATCTGAAATTTCGCCATATGAAAACTATTGTAATTCTTTTCCAAAGAGTCTCAAAACAGGCTGTAAACCCTTTGAGATTGCAAAGGTAGTTAAATTAGAACGCTCATTTTGTAAAAAATATATAATTTAGCACTCACAACACAACATTTTCAATAATCCTACGTAATACTAATGTACACAACAGCAGACAGGACAAAATGAGTTAAAGTGTGCGATGTTGCATCTGCGCCTTTAGCAAAAATTTTGAATTAGTTTTTTCATAGGATTAGATTTTTAAGGTTTACACCGGAGACAGTCGAGAGACAGCCTCCGGTTTTTAGCTATGACTTAGTCGTCGGAGGCATCTTTACATGGAACAAAGATAAAATCAGGGAACGACAAAATCCGTCGTTCCCCCCCAAAAAAAAATCATTGTTTATTATAGGGAACTCCTATAAATTGCTTTGCGAAGATTTATGATTTTTATTTGAGTAGATTTTTGTT
>CAZBUT010000036.1:0-9750 GCA_964495165.1 uncultured Muribaculaceae bacterium
CCCCTTTCTCTTGATGCCAATCAGCTTTTCAACGACAAGGCATTCAGACCTAATATCAGCAATACTTTTTCATGGGACTATAAGCCTGATTTTTACCCTGACCACCAATTCAATCCGACAGAATCCTCATCAAATTTTTTGGGAGAATACTCGATTGCATCATGGCAAAACGGCTATATAACAGGGAGAGGCGCACGCTCTATACTACCGGGATTAATGACAAGAGAATCGGGAATGCTGCAAATAACACAAGGCGCAGGCAACATTACATTTACCGCAGGCGTTTCAGCCGATAAATATGGAAGTTTTCATAATTTAAGTACCACCTATGGACTGCATAGTTCAATTACTTATCGGGTGAATGACAATATTTCATTTACGGCATTTGGCAAAATTTATTCTAACTCAATTTATAACTCACCAGCAACAATGCCCTATATCGGGCAAACAAGTTATGGCGGATATATGAGTATGCGGTTAAGCGATCGCTTTGGAATAGACGTTGGAGTAGAACGCACCTACAATCCTTGGTCAAGGTCTATGGAAACAGTGCCAATTATTATGCCTTATTACAAATTCAACAAAAATTTTTCGGTAGGTATAGACGCTGGATATTTCATTAAGGATCTGTTTTTTGATGACAATCAGTCTCGCAACCCGACCATGTCTCCACCCAAAGCCTCGATTCCGATAGCACCAAGACGATAAACGAATGCGCCCGAGGCACATCAGGCGCATTCAGTGTTTTAATATATTGAGAAAAAGCTGTTACAATTCCTTCACGTTTATAGTTGATGAACCCGACACTCTTTTACGTACATTTTCAGCTGCGCCATTCAATATTGAAGCTCCACTTACATCGGCTTTCATTAATTTTGTTTGCAAATTTTCCACCATCACTCGAGATGTACCCGATGTATAATATTCTGCGGTTTTCATTGCCCCTGATAATGATATTATTGACGCACCACTTGCATGAGACTCAAGGTCTTCACCCTCAAGATTACTTATACTAACGTTTGATGCGCCACTGCAATGTATCTCCAAATCCTCAATATAAGTTTTTCCTGTTAATTGGACAGCTGATGCACCACTGCAATGTATTTCCAAATCTTCACTTGATATATCATCAGAACTCTTAAAATGACATGCTCCGGCAATATCAATTCGACTTATATACTTCGGCCCAGTAACGATACATTTCAATTCATGATTTTTGCGTGAATCGTCAATATCAATAATAAGCTTATTTTTTTTGACATAGATCTTAACGTCATCGGCAATTTGCTCACATGCCGAATATATAACTTTACGTTCAGATCCCGTCACATATATTATCTCTGTTGCCGATCCCGCTATAGCATCAAAATTTTTCACTGTAACAGTATCGGAAACAAATGTATCATGACATTTTCCTGAACAAATATTTTTTACACTGCATGAACTCACCATAACCGAGACTGCAACAACTGTTGTAAACATTATTTTTGCAACCATATCATATCGTTTATATCATATTTTATCTATTAGACGCAAAAAGGGACAAAAACATTACAGCTTCTGTCCCTTTATTTAAGTTAAAAATAGTTATCAGCGAATAAACAACAACTCTCGGTATTTGGGCAACGGCCACATTTCGTTATCAACCATCAACTCAAGTTTGTCAATGTATTGACGTATTGTGTCCATGCAAGGAACAACATTATCATGGTAAGCAAGCGCCTTCTCCCGCTCACAGGTCAAGCGATTGGCTGTCTTGCGGGCTTCAACCATTTTAGCTGTTTCGTCTTTGATCACAGACATATATCGGGCAATTGTCTCTACCGACAACAGGTCTTGCGCAACAATATTCTCACCCTTTTCTCCGGTGAAAAGTGATTTCAGTTTTATTATATGGTCAACTAATCTTGACTGATAGAGAGTCGCAACCGGAATGATATGATTAAGAGCCAAATCTCCAAGTACGCGAGCCTCAATCTGTATCTTCTTGGTGTACATTTCCCATTTCACTTCATTGCGAGCCTGCAATTCTATTTCAGAGAAAACACCCGTTGACTTAAACATCTGAACCGAGCTTTCCCTGAGATATGCATCAAATATTTTGGGAACATTTGTCTCGCAATCAAGCCCTCGACAAGCAGCCTCTTTTTTCCACTCATCGCTATACCCGTTGCCGTCAAAATGAATAGCCTTGGAATCTGCAATCAATATCTTTATTTCCTCAAGCAACGCATGTTGCAATGCCTCACCTCGTTCGATGCGCGAATCTACTTTTTTCTTGAAATCCATGAGTTGCTCGGCAACTGCCGCATTTAAAGCAATCATTGCCGATGCACAATTGGCCGACGATCCTACAGCACGGAATTCAAACCTATTACCTGTAAACGCAAACGGCGATGTGCGGTTACGGTCGGTATTATCAATCATGATTTCCGGTATCTGCGACACACCAAGTTTCAAACCTTCTTTACCGGCAAAGTCGATCAATTCGTCTTTTGTGCTTTTTTCAAGTTTATCAAGGATTTCGCTCAATTGCTTTCCGGTAAAAATAGAAATTATTGCAGGCGGAGCCTCATTTGCACCAAGACGATGAGCATTTGTTGCCGACATTATCGATGCCTTAAGCAATCCGTTATGACGGTGCACAGCAGCCATTACATTGACAACAAATGTGATAAATTGCAGATTATCCTTTGGAGTCTTTCCGGGGGCAAACAAAGGCACACCGGTGTCAGTACCAAGACTCCAGTTGTTGTGCTTACCCGAGCCATTAATGCCGGCAAATGGTTTTTCATGCAGCAGCACTCTGAAATTGTGGCGACGAGCCACCTCGGCCATTATAGACATTAACAGGAGGTTATGGTCATTGGCAAGATTGGTTTCTTCATAAATAGGAGCAAGTTCAAATTGATTTGGAGCGACTTCATTATGACGTGTTTTAGCCGGAATGCCAAGTTTATGACACTCTATTTCAAGATCGAGCATAAATGCCTCAACACGCGACGGTATCGCGCCAAAATAGTGGTCTTCAAGCTGCTGGTTTTTAGCGCTCTCATGTCCCATCAATGTGCGTCCGGTCATCACCAAATCGGGACGAGCCGAATAAAGTGCCTCATCCACAAGAAAATATTCCTGCTCCCAACCGAGATACGAAATCACATGTTTAACATTGGCATCAAAATATTGTGCGACAGCAGTACCGGCTTTGTCAACACTATTTATTGCTCGCAATAATGGCGTTTTATAATCGAGCGACTCGCCGGTATAGGATATGAAAATAGTGGGAATACACAATGTTTTGTCAAGAATAAACGCAGGAGATGAAATGTCCCATGCCGAATATCCGCGAGCTTCAAAAGTGTTGCGTATTCCACCATTGGGGAAACTTGACGCATCAGGCTCTTGTTGCACAAGCAATTTTCCGGCAAACTCCTCTACTACACCGTCTTTTCCGTCAAGATCAATAAACGCATCATGCTTTTCGGCAGTACCGTCAGTAAGCGGGTGAAACCAATGAGTATAATGGCGTGCTCCATTGTCAATGGCCCATTGTTTCATTCCGGCGGCCACGCTATCGGCAATTGCTCTTGACAGAGGCTCTTTGTTATCTATTGCATACACTAAGGCTTTATATGTTTCAGCCGGCAGATATTCACGCATTTTTGTGCGGTTAAACACATACTTGCCGTAATATTCTCCCGGACGCTCAACAGGTATATCAACAGCTACCGCTTTACGGTCAAAAGCCTCTTCAACAACTTTAAATCTCAAATGTGACATAACATACACTTTTATTGTATTGTCCTATTCATAAAAAATTTCTGCGAAGATAAATATTTTCCGACAAATTTACACTAACTTTGGGGTGCGTAAATAAATCAAATATCATATTTTACATTTTATGAAACACTTATTTCTACCTGCGGTGGCTATCGCTGCATCTGCAATCATTGCCGGTTGCGGAAAAAACACAGAGGGAACAACTGCCTCTACCAACGATGACGTGATTCTACATGCATGGTCATGGTCTTTCAACACAATTGCCGAAAACATGAAAGACATTGCCCAAGCCGGTTACACTTATGTTCAGACCTCCCCTGCCAACACTTGCTATGTGGGAGACAACGGCGGAATGGCTCTATTCAGCCAAGAAGAAGATTCGGTAATGGGCAAATGGTATTATTATTACCAACCTACCGACTGGAAAATAGGCAATTACATGCTTGGGACACGAGACCAATTCATCGCCATGTGTGACAGTGCAAAAAAATATAATGTCAAAATAATAGTTGACGTATTGCCCAACCACACGGCAATGGACCACACGGCAGTCACCGCATCTCTCGACAGCGCAGTTGGCGGACACGACAATCTTTTTCATGCCAACGGATTCAAAAATATCACCCAATGGAACGACAGGTATGAATGTACAACAGGCATGATGGGAGGACTTCCCGATGTGAATACAGAAAATCCCGATTTTCAATATTATTATATGCAATATGTCAATGACCTTATCGCTTGCGGTGCGCGAGGATTCAGATATGACACTGCCAAACACATTGGGCTACCCTCAGATCCCACCGATGAAAAATCTGAAAAAAACAATTTCTGGGATATTGCTACAGGTCGTGACTCGATCAGAGACATCACTCTTTTAATGCCCGACAGCCTGTTTATTTATGGCGAAGTGCTTCAAGACAAGAATGTCAAAGAATTGGAATATGCCAAATACATCGACCAGACAGCAAGTGCCTATGGACATGCACTGCGCAATGCGCTCAATGCACACAACTATTTTGCCGATTCGTTAAATCATTGGCACCACCCGGTAAGCCCCGAGCATCTTGTTACTTGGGTTGAATCACACGACACCTACTGCAATGCCCACGAATCGGCAGGCATGAGCAATGAACTTGTGCGCATGGGGTGGGTATTCCTTGCTTCACGCCAACACGGCACTCCCCTATTCTACAGCCGTCCCGAAGGCAGCACCCGCGAAAACTATTGGGGGAACAACCGTATAGGCGACCGAGGCAACAGCGAGTTTATGCATCCCGAAGTTGCAGCAGTAAACCAGTTCCGTAAAGCGATGACAGGGCAACCCGAAAAAATATTCACAACTGAAAACGGCGCAGTGATTGAAATTACCCGAGGAGATAAAGGCGTTGCTTTGATCAACATCACAGAACAACCACAAACTCTTGTTCTCGAAACTTCATTGCCCGACGGCAACTACACCGATAAAGTGTATAAACAAACATTTACCGTTTCAGGCGGAAAAATCAACGGGGAGCTTTCTCCGCTCACCTCCTACATAATATATTAAACTCGGCTTATCCTTAGATAAAGCAATAACACCAAGCCATGAACCGCGTCTCGGTTCATGGCTTGGTGTCTTGACTTCTACAAAAAAAGGTGCGAACCCAAATTGGATTCGCACTCACGCATTAATAGCAAATTGTGTTTATGTTTTGGCTTAGCTTCATAGGTCAGGAATCCGGCTAAGCTCTACCACTTCAACAGTGGTTCATGTCAGGGTTAGTAAAATTTTCTTATACCCATGATTTCACGCACTTCATTGAGAGTTTTAGAAGCACGTTCACGGGCTTTCTCTGCTCCTTGTCGCACAACACGAGCAAGATATGCATCATCATTTTGGATTTCAAAAATACGTTCTCTGATCGGGAGTGTAATTTTAAGTATGTCTTCAGCAAGTTGCTTTTTCAAATCGCCATAACGTATAGAACAATCGGCATACGCATCACGGAACTGCTGAACAGTTTCAGACGTTGAAGTTAATTCCATGAGGGTAAACAGATTTTGAATCGGTTGGCTTACAGGAGAATTGGGAGCCTGCGGTCCTTCATCGGTAACAGCTCGCATTACTTTTTTACGCAACACCTTTTCTTCATCGATCAGATAGATACAGTTTCCTTCGCTTTTACCCATTTTACCTGAGCCGTCAAGTCCGGGAACTTTTATAGCAGAACCTCCAAAATCAAAATTTGCAGGTTCTGGGAAGTAATCCACGCCATAGAACGAATTAAAACGACGTGCAAAACGACGTGTCAATTCGAGATGTTGTTCCTGGTCTTTTCCGACCGGTACTTTATGAGCCTTCTGTATCAGAATATCAACAGCCATAAGTGTTGGATATGTCAACAATCCGGCATTAACACGTTTATTTGAGTCGGTTCCTATTATCTCCTTTTCTATATCATCACTATCACTCTTAATTCCGAGCTGCTTACGTGCCTTGTCTTTGAACGAAGCTGTGCGCATTAATTCACCGATACCTACATGCATGTTAAGCAACAGATACAATTCTGAAACTTCAGGTACATCACTCTGAACAAAAATAGTGGCTTTATCAGGATCGACACCCGCAGCCAAGTATTCCGACAAAATGCTTTTCACATTGGCATGAAGAGTCTTTGGATCGGGGTGAGTCGTGAGTGCATGTAAATCGGCAATGAAATACATACAATCATAGTCGTCCTGCATTTTCACAAATTTATTTAAAGCGCCAAAATAATTGCCTAAATGCAAATTACCGGTGGCACGGATTCCGCTAAGTACAATTTCTTTCATATTAATAATGATGTTTAATTTAATCAGACATCAATACAAATTTATAATTTAGACCACAAAGTTACAATTTTTTCGGGAATATAAGTTATCTTTGCCGATATATCACATTTAATATTCTCAACATGAAAAAATTTGGGTTAAAGGCTTTTGCCTTGGCAATGACAGCAATAATTCTGTTATGTGCCTGCAATAGTGAAAAGTATGAATATGAAACGGTAGAGAATGACCCGCTTAAAGCGAAAATTTATACTCTGCCTAATGGTCTGAAGGTTTATATGACCGTTAATAAAGATGAGCCTCGCATTCAAACATGTATTGCAGTGCGAGTAGGCGGAAAGAACGATCCGGCAGAGACAACCGGATTGGCACACTACTTTGAACATCTCATGTTTAAAGGGACAAAAGATTTCGGGACAACCAACTATGAAGCAGAAAAACCTATGCTCGACAAGATTGAGGAGTTGTTTGAAATCTACCGCAAAACCGAAGATGAAGCTCAACGCAAGGCTATTTATAAACAGATCGACAGTATTTCTTATGAGGCTTCAAAACTTGCCATTCCCAATGAGTATGACAAACTGATGTCGGCGATTGGGGCTAATGGCACTAATGCTTATACAAGTTATGATGTCACATGTTATGTTGAAGACATACCAAGCAATCAAATTGAGAATTGGGCAAAAATACAAGCCAACCGATTTGAGTTCCCTGTAATAAGAGGATTCCACACCGAACTTGAAACCATATATGAGGAGAAAAACATGTCGCTTACAAATGATAGCCGCAAGGTGTATGAAGCGATGCACACGTTGCTATATCCCAATCACCCCTATGGCACACAAACTGTACTCGGCACACAAGAACACTTGAAAAATCCGTCGATAACCAATGTTAAAAACTATCATGCTCAATGGTACGTGCCCAACAACATGGCGATATGCGTATCGGGTGATTTCGATCCTGACAATATGATTGACATAATCACAAAATATTTCGGACAATTAAAACCCAATCCCGAATTACCTGTTTTGAATTTCGCCAACGAAGCGCCGATTACATCACCCAAGAGCCAAGAAGTGCTTGGACTTGAAGCAGAGCAATTGCTTCTTGCATGGAGATTCCCCGGGCAAGCAAGTCGCGAAGCCGAAACCCTCGAAATGGTATCATGGATACTGAATAACGGTGATGCCGGACTCATCGACCTCAATATCAACCAGCAACAAAAAGCGTTGAGCGCAGGTGCAGGTGTTTATGGGCAAAGTGACTACTCTTCGTTTATAATGCTTGGAAGACCTAAACAAGACCAATCACTTGATGACGTAAAAGAATTGTTGCTCGGCGAATTGAAAAATCTGCGCGAAGGAAATTTCAGCGACGACTTGATAGAAGCTACTATCAACAACATGAAACTTTATGCACAGCAACAACTTGAAAGCAATTATAGCCGAGCCGACATGTTTGTCAATTCATTTGTCAATGGCTCTGACTGGAAAGATGAGGTTTCAAAATTGGATCGCATGGCAAAAACCACAAAACAAGACATAGTTGATTTTGCGTGTAAATATCTCACAGACAGCAACTATGTGGCAATCTATAAACGGCAAGGGAAAGATCCAAATGAATTGAAGATTGCTAAACCTCAATTGACTCCTATTGTCATGAACCGCGATACAACAAGTTCATTTTTGCGTGAGATCCAAGCTACCCAAGTCACTCCGATAGAACCTGTTTTTATTGACTTTGAGAAAGACTTGACCTTCTTAAATACCGACAATGATATTCAAGTTCTATACAAGAAAAATGAATCTAACGACATATTCCAACTCACCTATGTGTTTGATCGTGGCAGTTGGGACGATAACCGCTTAGGCACTGCATCGGGTTATCTTGATTTGCTTGGTACTGATGATATGACTCCCGAACAGTTCAAACAAGAATTTTATAAATTGGCTTGCACCTACCGCATGTCGGTTGGGGGTCAACGTAGCTACATCATACTTTCAGGTTTAAGCGAAAATATGCCGCAAGCACTCGACTTATTTGAAAAACTTCTATCAGAAGCCAAGCCTGACAGTGCAGCATATCAAAAATATGTTGACCGCATTTTAAAATCCCGTCAAGACAGCAAGGCCAATCAACGTCAAAATTTCTCACGTCTGACCCAATACGCCATGTACGGAGAAAACTCACCGACAAAAGATATTATCGGAGAGAATGAACTACGCCAGATGAATCCCAAAGTTTTAACTGACCTTGCAAAAGAGTTTAATTCTTACCAACACCGCATCATATATTACGGACCAATGGGAGAACGAGAATTGGTTGACAACCTCAACAAGCATCACAATGTTCCCGATACCCTTAAACCCACAAAACGCAGTGACAAGTTCCAGCAAAAGCTAACAGACGAAACCATCGTATTTGTTGCCCCTTATGATGCAAAACAAATATACATGACTCAATACTCTAACAAAGGAGAAAAATACAATCCGCTCATTAATCCAATCAGCACTTTGTATAATGAATATTTTGGTGGGAACATGAGTTCAATCGTTTTCCAAGAAATGAGAGAGAGCCGCGGTTTGGCCTATTCTGCCTGGACTTCATATATGCATCCCTCGTACATTGAAAACGATTATTTCTACTATACTCAAATTGCGACTCAAAACGATAAAATGATGGACGCAATTTCAGCATTCAACGAGATCATCAATAATATGCCAGTAAGCCAGCCGGCGTTTAAACTTGCCAAAGAATCTCTTGAGGCTCGCCTACGCACAGAACGCATCATAAAAGACCAAGTTGCTTGGGCATATATTAATGCTCAAGATCTTGAAGAAAACGTCGATTCACGCATCGCTCTATTTGAAGCGCTACCCGCTCTCACTCTTGACGATGTAGTGAAATTCCAGCAGGAATACATCAAAGATCGCACATATTATTATTGTATTCTCGGTGACAAAAACGATCTTGACATTGCCGCACTTGAGAAAATAGGGAAAGTCGTATTCCTTACAACAGAAGATATTTTTGGGTACTAATTTCATCACCACAATCCATTAACACAAAAGAGGGTGTCTCAATCTGAAGTGACCCCAAGAAGTTAGACTGATTAATAATAATTTTATTGGTAAAGAGTTCGGTATTGCACCGGAC
>CAZBUT010000037.1:0-9609 GCA_964495165.1 uncultured Muribaculaceae bacterium
TAAATTATATGTTTGCATAAAAATATTTTTCAATAAAATTTAAACAGCTTCTAAGGACTTAAAACAATAGCCGGGAAAATACAAAAATTGTATAATTCCCGACTGCAAAATTTTTATTTTCTATCTTGATAGAAAGTGATACAATTTATTTCCTAATCATGTTTAAGGGAACTTCTATAAATTACTTTGAAAAGATTTTTGTTTTTTTACTTGAGGGGATTTTTGAGTTTTGTTGAAAGAGCATAGCGAGCTATGTGATTGAAACAAAAGCAAAAATACTCCAAGTAAAAACATAAAGATTTCAAAAGAACTGTTCCCGTTATCTATTGTTTAACTTATTCGTGGAATTTATAGAAATTCCCTTTAATCAATATCACACATTAAGATTATGAAATTTAATATCAGATATATCGCATCGGCAGTAGTGATGACGTTTGCACTCTCGACTGTCGCTCAAAATATGCAGTCGGCTTATTTTACCGACGGATATTTATACCGCTTCCAATCAAATCCGGCTTTTGACAATGAGCGCAACTTTGTCGCCATACCGGCGATAGGTAATATGAACCTGGGATTTAAGGGTACATTGAGTTTGGAAGACATTTTCTATAACATAAACGGGGAAACAACCACGTTTCTCAATCCGGCTGTCGACACCAATGAATTTCTCAATGCCATAGGCGATAACACACGCCTTGGCACAGATATAAAAATCGGCTTGCTTGCCACCGGATTTAAGGCTTTTAACGGGTATAATACGATTTCGTTAAATGTGCGTGCGAGTGCTCATACACACATTCCCACAACATTCATGAGACTGTTAAAGGAGGGCATTCAGAATAAGACTTATGACATTTCCGATCTCGGTGCACATGCTGATGCCTACGCAGAATTGGCTTTTGGCCATTCCCACAAAATCAATGACCGTTTGCGTGTGGGTGGTGCAGTGAAGTTTCTCATTGGAGGCGGTAATGTAGATGCTGAGTTTGACAAAGCTCGTCTCACTTTGGGGCAGGATAGCTGGGATATTATGGTTGACGGAAAAATACAGTCGAGTATCAAAAACATGGCTTATGAGCATGACCGCAATTCACACACCGGTCACGAATATGTAAGCGGCATCGATATGGACGGTTTCGGTCTTAACGGATTTGGAGTGGCTTTGGATCTCGGTGTTGAGTATCTTTATAAGACCGATTGGGCGTTTTCTGCCGCCGTTCTCGACCTCGGTTTCATAAGTTATGGCAACAATATGCTTGCTTCGTCAAACGGGCTGAAACAGTTCTCTACCGACAAATATACGTTCAATGTTGATGACGAAATGCCCAATAATTTTGATGACGAACTCGATATCATGCGCGATGATCTTTCGGCATTATATGAGTTGGACGATATGGGCGATCAGGGGTCTCGCACAAAGATGCTGGCTGCGACAATAAATGTCGGTGCGCAATATACATTGCCTGTTTACCGCAATCTTAAATTCGGCTTGCTCAACACGACCCGGCTTGCCGGTGATTTCTCTTGGACCGAGTTCCGCCTGTCGGCAAACCTCAATCCGGTGAAGCCTTTCTCCATTGGCGCAAATGCCGCTATGGGTACATACGGATTTGCTTTTGGTTGGATAATGAATGTGAATATAACAGGATTTAATTTCTTTGTCGGCATGGATCACATGCTTACAAAATTAGCCAAACAGGGCATTCCGATGACAAGCAATGCCGACTTGAACCTTGGTTTCAATATACCGTTTTAAAGAAATCCCATTTAAGGACGTCAGACGCCATTAGGGCGTAAGACATAACTGACAGATATAGCAATCCCCGCATGGTTTCTCGCCGTTGCGGGGATTTGTCTGTCTTATGGAGATATGTGAAAGTTATAATCAGTAGCGGAAGGAGCTACCGCCAAGAAATTCCCGCAAAAGGCTTGTTGAGGGGATAAGAGCATCGCCGATAGGGGAGAAGTAGCTTAAAAACGCACGCAAACGATAGGCTTCGCCATACTCGGCTGTGTCACGTGGAACACCCTTAAGTACCTGTTCGGCATATTCTTTGATGACTCCCAATTCAAACAATAACGATGAGTTGAACATGGAGTCGGCATTTTCCTGATAGGGGAAAATCCATTTTTCTTCGCCTCGTCGCACACTCGGCCAACGTTTAATAGTGTCCTCGGCTGAGACTCCGCGGTATTTGTGGTCGCGTATGATGCGGCGCAACAGGCGGTTGTCGGTTGTCGGCACCCAATTATGGTCATCGATCGACAAAGTGGTCAATGCCGAGACATATATGGCGTATTTCATCTTAGCCTCAATTTGTGTCGTAAGCTCGGGGTTGAGTCCGTGTATGCCTTCTATCAGAAGCACCGAGTTTTCCCCAAGTTTTATTTTGTTGCCTCGATATTCACGCATTCCGGTCTCGAAATTGTAGTAGGGGAGTTCGACCTCTTCTCCGTTTATCAAAGCGTTTAGGTCTTGGTTGAATTTCTCTAAATCGAGAGCGTAAAGCGACTCAAAATCGTAGTCGCCGTTCTCGTCGCGCGGAGTGTCGACACGGTTTATGAAATAGTCATCGAGTGAAATCGATTGCGGAATGAGCAGATTTGTCATCAATTGGATAGACAAGCGTTTGGTAAAGGTGGTTTTTCCCGATGATGACGGGCCGGCAATCAATACAATGCGGGCGCCTCCCTCTTTGTATCGCTCAAGTATTTTGTCGGAGATACGCCCTATTTTTTTGTCGTGCAACGCCTCGGCCACGTTTATGAGCATGGCCGCGTTGCCTTTGGCTATCGCATCGTTTAGTTCTCCCACGTTTTTCACCCCTATAATGTGGTTAAATGCAAGATAATCGGTGAATGCCTTGTACATTTTTTCTTGTTGTATGGGGCGCACGGCTCTGTTTTCGCTTTGCGGGTCGGGACCCAACAGCAGAAAGCCTTCCTTGTATGGTTCAAGGTCAAAAGTGGCAAGCATTCCTGTTGAGGGAGCCAAATTGCCGTAGTAACTATCGCAAATGCCGTCGAGACGATAGTATACGGTATAGAGGTCATGTGTGGTCTTTAGCAACTGCACTTTATCGTCAAGTCCCTGCTCTTCAAATATCTTGATGACATCGGTTGTTAGCCGCTCTTTGCGTTCAAACGGGATATTGCGTTTCACAAGCTCGTCCATTTTGGCTCGCAGGCGATCAACCAATTCGAGTGTAACTTCAATGTCTCCAATCAGGCGGCAATATAATCCGCGGGCTATTGAATGCTCGATGCGCAGGTGTGTGCCTTTGGGGCAGCATTCGCTCACGGCTTTGTATAGCATCATGCATAGCGAACGGGTGTAAACACGTTGTCCCGAAGAATTTCTGCGGTCAAGAAACTCGACCATTTTGGGCCCGAAAACCTTATATTGTAAATCCTCGGTCTTGTTGTTGACGCGTGCGCAGATAGGGGAGATGTCTATGCGGTCGCCAAGTCTTGAGAATATGTCGGCGAGAGTTTCGCCACCGGTAAAATCGACATATTCTCCTATATTCTTGCAAAATATCTTCATTATATTGCTCATAGTCGTGTGGTATGTTGTTATTTTTTGCGTTTAAAGAGTTTTTTCAGCCATTTCTTTCGATTCCGTTGACGGAAGTACCCTTTGAGTTGTTCAAGGGCTTCACGGGCAATTAAATCGGCATTTTGACCCGATGCTTCGGCGTAGTATCGAGCTATGCGCTCGGTTTCTTTCGGGTCAAGGTTTATTGCGCGGAACATTGACATGAGTTTTTTGCGGTCGCTCACGCCAAATTGCATTCTGTTTAAGTCTATGTAGTAGAATTTATAGCCTTCGGATGAGTTACCCGTATAAAGAATGTTGCCCGGAGAAAAGTCCTTGTGCCACACGCCGGCGCGGTGTAATCTGACGATTTCCTTGGCAAATGCCCTGAGTAATGGTTCGCAATCGGGTTTCTCGGTCCAGTCGCGCATGTTCTGAGACGGCAGTTGCTCAGAGAAATAATAGCTGTGCAACAGCTTTATGCCGTCGAGTTCTTCTCCATATCCGATAGGGGAGGGTGAGAGAAAACCCAGTTCGCGCAAGTGTTGGGCGTTTTTGAATGAGCGGAAAGCTTTGCTCTTTCTCAGAGTCGCGTATATATAGGCATTCAAAAAGTTGGGGCAATGAAAAGCCTTGATGTTTATCTCTCCGTCGCCGTGCTTTATTGTATATACCGTATTGCGCCCTTTGTATATTATCTTGGCGTCGCCGGGTATTCCGTTGCGGGTTATTGTTTCTACAATCTCCTGCAAATCAGTAAGGTCGGGATTATATTCTGTTATGTATCGCTTCATGTCGGTAATATCTCACTCACAAAGATATGAAAAATATCAAGAGCTTATAAATGTTGTTTTGAAATTATTTATAATTCTTGCCTAAAGAAGTTTAAACAGAACGAAATCGAGATGTGGATTTATGTCATTATTTGATGAATGTTATAAGTTTGTGGGAATCACAATTTATAAGTAAATTTGCGATATGAAAAAAGTTCTCACAGTAGGCGTTTTTGACCTGTTGCACTTTGGTCATATAGAGTTGTTTCGCAAGGCTCGCGGGCAAGGAGATTATCTGATTGTGGCAGTGCAAAGTTCTGAAAATGTACTGAAATACAAACCATCGTCAAAACTTGTTTACAATACCGGTGAGCGGTGTTACATGGTGAGCGCGATACGCCATGTAGATGAAGTCGTTGTTTATGACGATGTCGATTCCGTTGTGCGGCAAGTTGACTTTGATGTGTTTGTCAAAGGTCCTGACCAGAGCCATGACGGCTTCCAAAATGCGGTGAGATATTGTCGCGAAAACGGCAAAGAGGTCGTGGAATTGCCACGTACAGAGGGCATTTCAACGTCTGAAATCAAACGTTATATCAAAAGCAAATAAGATACCTCCCGATGCCAAACTACGAAATACGTCCATTGCAATTGCGCATGCTTGACATTCTTGTCGCGATTGACAAAGTGTTCAAAGAACATAATCTGCGTTATTACCTTGTTGACGGCACTTTGATTGGGGCTGTCAGAGAAAAAGGATTCATTCCTTGGGACGATGACATAGATATCGCTATGCCACGCGATGATTATGAGGCATTGATTACTCATAGCCGGGAGTGGCTTCCTGAGCCATACGAGTTTGTGTGCTTTGAGAATGACCCGAAATATCCCCTTCATTTCGGTAAAATACAAGACGCATCGACTACGCTCATTGAGCGTCCGCATCTGTATTATTTGGGCGGAATATATGTGGATATTTTCCCTATCGATGGCGCTCCCGAAGGGAAATTGCGTCAACGCTTGTACCAGTTTAAATACAAGATGTTGACCAAAGCTCTTTATTTCCATTTCAGAGATCCATACCGCCACGGTCATGGCCCGTCATGTTGGCTTCCGTTGCTCATAAGAAAAATGTTTACTCTTGATGGGCTTCAGCGCAGTATAAAGCGTCACATGATGCTGTATGACTTTAATACAAGTCGATTGTCGGCCGTAAATCATAACGACGGTCTTGGCAGCATGGTTGATAGGGAAGAAGTGCTTGGAGAGCCTACGCCGGTGCTGTTTGAGGGTAAAACGGTAATGGGAATGAAAGATAATCATGCCTATCTGTCGCAGTTGTTTGGCGATTATATGACACCCCCTCCCGCCGGAAATCGTCATCAGCACAATTTCCACTACATGAATCTTGACCAACCCTATCGCGACTACCGCGGGAAGTAGCAGGATTTATGTAAATAAATCGTCTAATAATACCTGTGCGGCTACTTCTCCGGAATAAACATTATTAGCTATGCCGTAGGGTGTAATCAAAGTTAAAAATATGCCATTTTTAGACCTGGTTTCTGAGCTGTAGCTTGTAATGCGGTTGGCTATTTTTTTAGCTTCGTCTTTTGTTATTGTATATTCTCCAAGCGAGTATTTAATTTCGCAAATATTAGTCATTTGGTCAGCACGCTGTATGATGAGGTCTATTTGGGCTTTATTCTCGATATTTTTGCTTCGCCATGAGAAGTATTCAGTGTGGATTGAATCAATGTGAAGGGCGCGTTTGATTTGCGGGATATGAGCCATTGCCAAACGTTCAAATGCGAGACCAAACCAGTTGTTTTGTGTGGGTGTATTTAAGGTATGACTCCAATATTCGCCGTCATTCTTGTTTTTATTGAAAAATGACAGGTGAAACATTGAGAAAAAATCAGTGAGTTGGTATATTCCTTCTTTTGATTTTATCTTAATGTCCTTTACAAAATATCTTCTTATAAAGTCGCAGTTTTCAAGATTTTCCAATAATGAGGATAATGTACCGCCGGTTGAGATGCCGAGCTGTTGTTTTATTTCATCGCGGGTGAGTCCTTTCTTGTTTTTGGATAAGAGCTCTATGATGCGTACATATTGGTCAGGGGATTTAAACAGCGACTTGTATAGCCGCGTGTATTCGTTACGTAGCTCTCCATTGCGACTAAAATACAATTTGTCAATATTTTGTGCGACACTTAGATTGGGGTTGAGTAAGCTGAGGTAATAGGGTACACCGCCAAAAATCATATATATTTGAGCTATTTGAAGACGTCCTAATTTAAATGATTTTTTGTTTAAATAATCTTCAGTCTCCTTTAGTGTGAATGGCATGAGGTGTATCTCATGAGTGATGCGATTATGAAGTCCTCCATAATTATCAATGAGATTATCTACCATCCAAGAAGTTGCCGATCCGCATACGATTAGTTTGAGATTCTCAATATCTGCAGTCAGTCCGTTCCAAAAGTGGTCAAGAGCCTTGATGAAACCGGAGCGTGGTGTGTCAAGGCACGGAAGTTCATCAATAAAAACAATTAAAGGCTTTTGGGTGCTTTTCTTTTTTGCGAGTAATTGAGCTAAATAAGTAAATGCTTCTTCCCATTTTGTGAGAGGTTTCGTTGTTTCAATTCCATATTTGGCAAGAGCAACCCCAAAGTTATACATTTGCGTACTTTTGGGGGCATCTAATGTTCCGGTCATTTCAAACGCAAAATTATCTTTAAATAGTTCTCTTATAAGAAATGTTTTTCCGATGCGTCGGCGTCCGTATAATGCTATAAATTCTCTTTGGTCCGATTCGATATATTTTGAAATTTGGGAAATTTCTTGCTGACGTCCTATTAACTTGCTCATAATAAATATTTTTACAGATGCAAAGATAGTATATGTTTTTAAAATTGCAAGCGAAAACCCAGCCAAATCGATTGAATTTTTGTCGATTTGGCTGGGTTGATGGATTTAAATCAGCCAAATCGCGTGATTTTTCTTCGATTTGGCTGGGTTATGGTGAGTTGATTTAGCTTTAATTTATGCTTTGAGAGCTTGTTCTATGTCGGCAATAATGTCATCGGCGTTTTCAATTCCGACAGACATGCGTATAAGGTCGGGTCGTACGCCTGCTTCTGCGAGTTGCTCGTCAGTAAGTTGACGGTGAGTGTGGCTTGCAGGGTGAAGAACACAGGTGCGTGCATCGGCAACGTGAGTCACGATTGCCGCCAATTTGAGATTGTCCATGAATCGTATTGATTCTTCCCTTCCGCCTTTCAACCCAAAAGATATGACGCCGCATGAGCCGTTTGGCATGTATTTCTTGGCGAGGTCGTAAAATTTGTTGCCCGGCAGGTCGCAATAGTTCACCCAAGCCACTTGTTCGTTCTGTTCGAGATATTGTGCAACTTTAAGCGCGTTTTCGCAGTGCCGTGGCATTCTCAGATGCAAAGTCTCAAGTCCGAGATTAAGAAGAAATGCATTATGCGGAGACTGTATGCTGCCAAGGTCGCGCATGAGTTGGGCTGTGGCTTTGGTAATATATGCCTTTTTGCCAAATGCTTTAGTGTAGGTGAGTCCGTGATAAGACTCGTCGGGGGTGCATAAACCCGGGAATTTTTCGGCATGTGCGTCCCAGTCAAAATTGCCGCTGTCGACGATTGCACCGCCAACGCTGGTGGCGTGTCCGTCCATATATTTGGTTGTTGAGTGAACAACAATGTCGGCTCCCCATTCAAACGGGCGGCAGTTGATAGGGGTGGGGAATGTGTTGTCTACAATCAAAGGTACGCCGTGGGAGTGTGCAATACGGGCAAATTTTTCAATGTCGAGCACATCTAAAGAGGGGTTTGAAACAGTTTCGCCAAATAGAGCTTTGGTGTTTGGTTTAAACGCTGCGTTGATTTCTTCTTCAGAGGCATCGGGGCTTATAAATGTGACATCGATTCCTAATTTTTTCATCGTCACCCCAAACAGGTTGAATGTCCCGCCATATATGGCAGAAGAACATACAAAATGGTCTCCGGCTTGGCATATATTGAAAATTGCATAGAAATTGGCTGCTTGGCCGCTTGATGTGAGCATTGCAGCCACACCGCCTTCCAATGCCACAATCTTAGCGGCTACGGCATCGTTTGTGGGGTTTTGCAATCGTGTGTAGAAGTATCCTTCGTCCTCTAAGTCAAAGAGGCGGGCCATTTGTTCGCTGGTATCGTATTTAAATGTTGTGCTTTGGTAAATAGGTAGCACGCGGGGTTCTCCTTTAGTGGGAGTCCAACCGGCTTGGACACATAATGTTTCGGGCTTGAATTGCTCTGCCATGTCAGTTTTTGATTATAAATGTGATAATATGGCACAAAATTACTTACATTTTTTTGAAATTGACATATAATGCCGTCTCTTTTCTTCGTCAAAACGCTCGATTGCATATCTCAATGCCGTGCGTGGCATTTTGTGGCAATGACTGTTCAGGAACTCAAGAAGAACTGTTTCATTGCGTTTGCCCACCTCTCTTAGCATCCAGCCTGTGGCTTTGTGAATGAGCGGGTGCTGATGCGGCAGGTAGCGTTTGGCAATGCGCAATGTGTCCTCAAAGAGATTGTGGCGTATCAATGTCAGTGTCGATACAATTGCTATGCGTTGTCTCCATAGGTTTGTGCTTGAACTCAATTTGTCGAGCAGGGTGGGGGACGGATGGTCGATAAGATGCTCGCCGAGAATGTATGGAGCAGAGAGATCTACTAAATCCCAATTGTTGCATTTGTCGGCATTGGCGAGATAGAAATCTACGATAGCTTGTTTTGCCTCCGGATTTTTTTCTTTTCGATACTTATAGACGAGGGCAAAGAGACCTGATATGCGAAATTCGTGAATCTCATGTTTGATCATCTGCTCGATGTCGTCGAGAGGAAGGTTAAAATAACGTTGAGCGATTTTACGGTTTTCGGGAACAACTACTCCGATAAAAATATCACCTTCGCCATACTCCCCTTTTCCGGTTTTGAAAAAAGATGATAGAATTTTTATTTTTTCAGGACGCGCTGCGTTTTGCAACTCGTTTTTCCAGCCAGCAATTGTCTGATTCATTATTTTGGATTTTTCTTTCAAATTTAGTGCTTTTCTGTCGAAAATATCCGATTAACCGGGCGGGAGAATTTAAATTTTGAAATCTCACGGCGTTAATATTGGGCAGAAAGTGCTGATGTGTAGTGAATTAGCACGGAAATTTATTGTTATGAAAATTTCGCCGAAAAATTTAGAATCTGTTTAAAAATTATTCAATTATTTTGT
>CAZBUT010000038.1:0-9603 GCA_964495165.1 uncultured Muribaculaceae bacterium
GTCAAATATACGCAAAATATTCAATTATTCAAAAAAAATAATTCCATACATTTCAAACTACCCTCCGCAAGCAATCCAAACTCAATTTTCAATAAGGGTTCAATGAAAACAATCTTATTCTCCTAAAATGATTCACAAAACACCAAAAATATAGTTAGAAAATAAAATTGAAATATTTTTTCAGCAATTTCTAAATATATATTCGTAATTTTGCATCAAATTATTTCTATAAGAACATTTATCACCTATTTGTTGTTATAATTATTAATAAGTACAGTTTCCAAGATAAAAGATTATGTCAAAAGTTACAAAAGAAATGGCACTGGATTACCACCGCGAAGGTAAACCGGGCAAAATTGAAGTTATACCCACCAAGCCTTATTCTTCTCAAGGCGATTTGGCTCTTGCCTATTCTCCCGGTGTAGCTTATCCCTGTCTCGAAATCGAACAACGTCCTGATGACGCCTACGAATACACCAACAAAGGCAATCTTGTAGCA
This sequence comes from uncultured Muribaculaceae bacterium, assembly GCA_964495165.1. Lineage (GTDB taxonomy): Bacteria > Bacteroidota > Bacteroidia > Bacteroidales > Muribaculaceae > RGIG4079. Next base: position 500 of record CAZBUT010000038.1, read on the forward strand.
GTCATCTCAAACGGGACTGCAGTACTCGGTCTCGGCGATATCGGAGCAATGGCAGGTAAGCCGGTAATGGAAGGCAAAGCATTGCTTTTTAAAATATTTGCCGGTCTTGATTGCTTCGACATTGAAGTCAATGAAAAAGACCCCGAAAAATTCATTCAAATAGTAAAAGCAATTGCTCCGACTTTTGGCGGAATAAACCTTGAAGACATTAAAGCTCCTGAATGTTTCGAGATTGAAAACAGACTTAAAGCAGAATGCGATATCCCGGTAATGCACGATGACCAACATGGAACCGCTATAATATCTGCCGCAGGTTTGCTTAACGCATTGGAAATACAAGGCAAAAAGATTGAAGAGGCTCGGTTGGTTGTCAATGGAGCCGGAGCCGCCGCTGTTTCATGTACACGTTTATACATAGCATTGGGTATCAAACCTGAAAACATAGTGATGTGTGACAGTAAAGGCGTATTAAACAAGAAGCGCACAAACCTCAACAAGCAGAAACAGGAATTTGCCACCGACCGCGACATTGACACTCTTGAAGAAGCTATGAAAGATGCCGATGTATTCCTCGGATTATCGGTAAAAGATGTGGTTACAACTGAAATGGTGCAGTCAATGGCAAAAAATCCTATCGTTTTTGCATTGGCCAATCCCGATCCTGAAATCGCCTACGATAAAGCTATTGCAGCTCGACCAGACTTGATTTTTGCGACCGGACGCTCGGATTATCCCAATCAAATCAACAACGTATTGGGATTCCCTTATATCTTCCGTGGCGCTCTTGACTGCGGTGCAACTGCTATCAACGAGGAAATGAAACTCGCTGCAGTGCGTGCTATCGCCGATTTGGCAAAAAGGCCGGTTCCATCGGTAGTCAATGCCGCATACAACATGACCGATTTGAAATTTGGTCGTGACTACATACTTCCCAAACCACTCGATCCTCGTTTGATAACAACCGTTGCACCGGCAGTGGCACGCGGAGCAATGGAGTCGGGTGTTGCCCGCCGCCCTATTACCGACTGGGAAGCATACAACGAAAAACTGCGTCATTTAATGGGTAGCGACAATAAACTCATGCGTCGATTTACCGATGAAGCAAAACGCAATCCAAAACGCGTTGTCTTCTCTGAAGCCAATACCGACAACATGTTGCGTGCAGCTGTTTCAGCCGCCAACCAAGGAATATGTATTCCAGTATTGCTTGGAAACGAAGAGATGATCGGAAAACGCGCTGCCCGCCTTGGGCTTAATATCGAAGGCATTGAGATCGTGAATCTGCGTCACGACCGCGAAGCCGACCGCAGAAGCCGTTACGCATCAAATCTCGCCGAAAAACGCCAACGCGCAGGTGTAACATATCCCGAAGCTTTAGAAAAGATGTTTGACCGAAACTATTTTGGCATGATGATGGTCGAAACCGGAGAAGCCGATGCCATGATAGCAGGTACATATTCAGGGAACCATAACACAGGCGAGATTGCAAAAGAAGTGGTCGGGATACGCCCATGCTACAACCATTTTGCCACAATGCACATCATGAATACCAAACGTGGCATCTACTTTCTCGCCGACACAACCGTAAACAACGCCAACGACGAAGACACATTGTTTGACATCGCCCGATTAGCTCGTTATGCCGTTGAGTATTACGCCCATGAACCGGTAATGGCAATGGTAGCATACAGCAACTTCGGTTCAAGCGACGACCCTGAATGCCGTCGAGTACACAATGTTGTCGAAAAAATGCAAGTACAATATCCCAAACTCGCAATAGACGGTGAAATGCAAGTACATTACGCTCTCAACAAAGAATTACGAGATAAAATGTATCCGTTCTCACGCTTAAACGGGAAAGAGGTAAACACACTCATATTCCCCAACCTCAGTGCCGCAAAAACAGCCTACCGCATGATGCTTGAAATGGGATTGGGCGAAGCCATTGGTCCGATCCAGATAGGTCTCAACAAGCCGGTACATTTCATTGGAGTCGACTCATCGGTAAGGGAAATCATTAATCTCACGACAATGGCCGTACTTGATGCTGCTGTTCTTGGGAAAATGGGCGAATGTGTTAATCTCGACAAATAAATCAGATATATTTTAAGCAAATTGTTTGAAGTTTTAATGAATTGTTATAACTTTGCCAAAAATAATTCTAAAATGACAAAACGTTTTACATTACATCATCATTATCATCACATCTTCTGATGTCAGGAGACACGGTAATTGTATGTATGCATGTAAACAAAGCCATAACTGATTTTAGCCGGTCTCCCAATAAAGGCGACCGGCTATTTTATTACAAAAATAATAAACAATGGAAACAAGACTCAGAATTGCAGTACAATCAAAAGGGCGATTATATGACGAAACTATGGAACTTTTAAGTGAAGCAGGCGTTAAACTCACTGCTGTGAAACGCACGCTGCTTGTTCCTTCTCGAAATTTCCCTGTTGAACTATTGTTTCTGCGTGACGATGATATCCCCGACTCTGTTGCCTCAGGCATTGCCGACATCGGTATCGTCGGACTTAATGAAGTCCTCGAAAAAGACAAATCGGTAAACATTCTTAAAGAGCTCGGATTCAGTCGTTGCCGCCTGTCCTTAGCAATTCCGCAACACATTGAATACAACGGCATCGAGTGGTTTAACGGACGAAAAATAGCGACCTCCTACCCTGTGATTCTCAACAAATACCTAAAAGAGAGAAACATCTCAGCCGATATACATGTAATAACAGGCTCTGTTGAAATCTCTCCGGGTATAGGTCTTGCCGACGGAATTTTTGACATTGTATCGTCAGGCTCAACACTTGTGAGCAACAATCTCGCCGAAGTCGAGAAAGTCATTGAATCTCAAGCTGTGCTCATAGGCTCAAAACACACTGCTTTGCCTACAGAAAAACAAGCCATTCTCGATGAGTTGATGTTCAGATTTGAAGCAGTAAAAGCCGCCGACGGTAAAAAATATATCCTAATGAATGTTCCCAAAGCAAAGTTAGATGAAGTGCTTGCGGTATTGCCCGGAATAAAAAGTCCGACAATTCTGCCATTGGCCAACGATGAATGGAGCTCGGTACACACTGTTATCGAAGAAAAACGTTTTTGGGAAATAATCGGGCGATTACGCACATCGGGAGCCGAAGGCATTCTCGCACTTGACATAGAAAAAATGATAATGTAACAATCATGGAAATTATACGTTATCCTCAACGCATTCAATGGCCGTCATTGTGCAAAAGAGCACTTGCCGAATCAGCCAATGAAGTAAAAAACATTGTTGCCGAAATCATTAGCGACATTCGCCAGCGTGGAGACAAGGCACTACGCGAATATGAGAAACGATTTACAGGAGCAGATATTGACGATCTTGCTGTAACAGAAAGCGAACTCGCTGAAGCCTCCAAACTCATTACTGAAGATCTGAAACAAGCAATAAACATTGCAAATGAAAATATTGCACGTTTCCATAAAGCACAGCGTATGACACCGATCGAAATAGAAACATCTCCGGGTGTCTTATGTCGTCAGCAAGCGATTGCTATTGAAAAAGTAGGTTTATATATTCCCGGCGGCAATTCTCCGCTATTCTCCACAGTACTGATGCTTGCCACACCGGCACGCATTGCAGGTTGCAAAGAGATAACGCTATGCACGCCGGCCGGCAAAGACGGGAAAGTACACCCTGCGATTTTGTATGCGGCACAAGTTTCAGGAGTCAGCAAAATATACAAAACAGGTGGAGCGCAAGCTATTGCAGCAATGGCCTATGGGACTGAAACAATCAGTCCGGTATATAAAATATTCGGTCCGGGTAACAGATTTGTTATGGAAGCCAAGCAACAGGTAGGGCAAACAGCTGTTGCCATTGACATGCCGGCAGGTCCATCAGAAGTATTGGTTATAGCCGATGAAACTTCACGCGCCGACTTTGTCGCAGCCGATTTCCTTTCTCAAGCAGAACACGGGCTCGACAGTCAATCTATTTTGCTAACGACCTCGGAGAATCTGGTCGATCGACTACCTTCAGAAACAGAAAAACTGTTATCAGTAATGCCTCGACGGGATATGATGGAAAAATCATTGTCTCACAGTCGCATAATACTTCTTCATGACCTCGATGAAGTAATGGATTTTTCAAACGCCTATGCGCCTGAACATCTTATCATAAACCACCGTGATGCCGATATTTTATGCCAACGAGTAAAAAATGCCGGTTCTGTATTTATAGGAGCATTGTCTCCGGAAAGTGCAGGAGATTATGCATCAGGCACAAATCACACTTTGCCCACATCGGGATATGCCACTGCCTATAGCGGGGTAAACTTAGACAGTTTCTGCAAAAAAATAACATTCCAGAAACTCACTGCCGAAGGCATTAAATCAATAGGCAAAGCTGTAGAAATCATGGCAGAAAACGAAGATTTAGCCGCACATAAAATGGCAATGACATTGCGCATCAACGCAGTAAACAATATAGGATTGAATAAATCATGACACTTAAAGAATTAATAAGACCAAACATCTGGAATCTAACACCTTATACATGTGCCCGTGATGAATTTTCAGGCGAAGCAAAAGCCTGGCTTGATGCAAACGAAAACAGTCGCATTTCAGGCTATAACAGATACCCCGATCCATTACAGCATGAAGTAAAACAACGCCTTGGCAAGCACCGTGGCATATCGCCCGAGCAGATATTTCTCGGAGTCGGAAGCGATGAATGTATAGATATTGCCTATCGTGTGTTTTGCCGACCGGGGGTTGACAATGTTGTTGCAATAGAACCCACCTACGGCATGTATCAGGTATGCGCCACTGTTAATGATGTGGAATATCGGCGTGTAAACCTGCTCGAAGACTTCTCTATGGATATCGATGCAATCCTCGCAGCCTGTGATGAACACACAAAGATTATATGGATTTGCTCGCCAAACAACCCTACAGCAAATGCATTTCCAATTGACCAAATAAAAGAGGTGTGTCACAGATTTCATGGCATAACAATCATAGATGAAGCCTATGTCGACTTCTCTCCGGTCGGTTCAATGATTCCATTCCTTAATGAATTTCCGCGCGCTATTGTAATGCAAACATTTTCGAAAGCATGGGCAAGTGCCGCAATACGTCTCGGAATTGCTTTTGCATCTGAAGATATTATTAGTATCTACAATAAGGTCAAATACCCCTACAATATAAATATTCTCACACAAAGACAGGCTTTGACAATCCTTGATGATGCAGACCATATTAACAGCATTGTCAAAGAAATTATTGATGCACGTCAAATTCTTGCCGAACAGTTGTACAAACTAAATCTCACCCGATCGATATACCCATCTGATGCCAATTTCCTTTTGGTTAAAGTATCTGATGCCAACGATATATATCAGTATCTGTGTCAAAATGGCGTTGTCGTTAGAAATCGCTCCCGAGTGACATTGTGTAATAATTGCCTTCGCATTACAGTAGGCAGTCAAGAAGAAAACCAATTGCTCATTGATTATCTGAAAAAATATGACTCAATCCAACAAAGATAAAGTATTATTTATTGACAGAGACGGAACTCTTATAATTGAACCGCCTGTCGACTATCAAGTTGATTCATTGGAAAAACTCGAATTGGTTCCCGGGGCTTTGCGCGCAATGCATTTTATCGCAAAAAAGTTACCGTTCAAACTTGTTATGGTCACCAATCAAGACGGATTGGGAACAGACTCTTTCCCTGAAGAAACGTTTTGGCCGGCTCACAATAAAATGTTGCGTACATTTGAAAACGAAGGGGTCAAATTTGATGATGTTATCATTGATCGCACTTTTGAACACGAAAACGCCCCGACGCGCAAACCGGGTACAGCGCTGCTAAGCAATTACATCTCTGGTAATTATGACATTGAAAACTCGTTTGTCATAGGCGACCGCATCAGCGACGCTCAACTCGCCAAAAACCTCGGTTGCAAAGCGATATTACTCCGTGAGTCTAACGAGGTGAATGCCGAACTACAAGAAAATGGTCTGACTGAAACCGTCATACTCGCGTCTACCTCATGGGACAAAATAACAGAAGTGCTTCAAGGAGGAAAACGCCAATCATGGGTCGTGCGTACAACATCAGAGACATCTATCGAAATCGGTATTGATCTTGACGGCACAGGAAAATGTGAAATATCAACAGGTTTAGGCTTTTTCAACCACATGCTTGAGCAGATTGGACGTCACGCCGGCATCGACTTGTCAATAAAAGTCAAAGGCGACTTAAATGTGGACGAGCACCATACTATTGAAGATACGGCTATAGCACTTGGTGATGCTTTGCGACAAGCTCTCGGCGACAAACGAGGCATTGAGCGTTATGGATTTGTTTTGCCTATGGATGATTGCCTATGCACCGTTGCAATTGATTTTGGCGGACGACCATGGCTTGTGTGGGATGCCGAGTTCAAAAGAGAGAAAATCGGAGACATGCCGACTGAAATGTTCCTCCATTTTTTCAAAAGCCTAAGCGACAGCGCACGCATGAATCTATTCATAAGAGCCGAGGGGCAAAATGAGCATCACAAAATCGAAGGAATATTCAAATCATTAGCCCGTGCAATAAAAATGGCAATTCGCCGTGATATATATAAATACACCTTACCTTCCACAAAAGGAATTTTATAACAAATTATAAATCAATCGCATGGAAATATTTCTTGACGTTTTATTACTAATTGGAGGCTTGGCGTTGATACTTGTCGGAGCCAATTGTTTAACCGACGGATCTGCTGCAGTGGCTAAAAAATGGGGAGTCAGCGACTTAGTGATAGGTTTAACAATCGTTGCCTTCGGAACATCTGCACCTGAATTGGTCGTAAGTTTAATGTCTGCGATAAATGGAAGTGCCGAAATAGCAATAGGCAATGTCGTCGGAAGTAATATTTTCAATGTATTAATGATTATAGGAATCACTGCTATTGTCATGCCAATAAAAGTAGAAAAAAGCATTATGACAAATGAGATTCCTCTTGTAATTCTATCGGCTCTTGCTGTCTTATTTTGTGCAAACGACATTCTGTTTGACAATGCCACAGAAAATGCAATAAGCCGTATCGATGGCATTATTTTGCTATTGTTCTTTGCAATTTTCATGCGATATACATTCTCTATTGCCAAAAACGGAGTCTCTACCGAAGAAAGTTCCAGCGTAAAAACAATGCCGGGCTGGAAATCAACATTATTTATCTTATTAGGTTTAGCCGGGCTGATATTTGGCGGTCAACTTTTTGTTGACGGGGCAAGTAACGTTGCACGCGCTCTCGGCGCAAGTGAATCACTGATCGGTCTCACCCTTGTAGCCGGAGGCACGTCACTTCCGGAACTCGCAACCTCTGTAACAGCCGCTATCAAGAAAAACTCAGGTATTGCGATAGGTAATGTCATCGGCAGTAACATATTCAATATATTCTTCATTCTCGGGGCAAGTGCGACAATTACGCCACTTAAACTTGGAGGCATCAACAACTTTGACATGTCGGTATTAGTAGGCTCAGCCGTTTTATTCTGGATAGTAGGTTGGTTCTTCAAGACACGCACTATTACCCGATTAGAAGGAGGCTTAATGGCGCTTTGTTACATTGCCTACACAACTATTCTCATTATCAATAGCTAATTACAGGCTATCATTGCTGTTGAAATAATGTTTAAAAGTTTCGGGCTGAAATGTGTGGCGGTTAACGGAAATATTGCTACCTTTACAAAACTAACCCGATTTTAGTTACATTTTTCAACAAAATGAATCGCAAAGGAAAATTATATTTCAGGTACGGAACAATGGGATCGGCCAAAACCGCATTGCTCCTTACCACAGCTTACAACTTCGAGGAAAGAGGCATGAAATATGTGTGCCTTAAACCTATCATCGACACTCGCGACAAAAAAAACGTGATTAAATCACGCATCGGCATCGAGCGCGAATGCCGTTGGATTTATCATGACACCGACCTGTACCAAATGGCTCAAGAATTATTTGAGCAAAACATGTCGGTAATCGATTGGTTTCTAATTGACGAATCTCAGTTCCTGACAGCCGAACAAGTTGACCAATTATCACGTATCGTAGACGACTACGGCAGCAATGTCGTGTGTTATGGATTGCGCACCGATTTTAAATCAAACATGTTTGAGGGATCACGTCGGTTATTTGAAATAGCCGATACTATAGACGAAATCAAATCGACATGCACATGCGGGCGCAAAACAATCATAAATGCGCGAATTGATGCCAATGGCGATTTCGTTGAAGACGGTGCTCAAGTAGAAATTGGTGGCGATGACCGCTACATTGCAGTATGCCGCAAGTGTTGGCGCAACAAACGCATTGAGCAGTCATCACGCGATGCACTGCCACTATTCAAATAATCTTTACCGTTTATATTAATCTTATCCGACTATGATTTTAGGCGACATAGAAAAAGTCTCTACCTTTAAAATGCATAACGAGCGTATTACCGCAGCATTGCAATGGATTAAAGATCATTACAAGGAGCGATTTTCAAAAGGAGTAATCGAACTTACAGACTTGCACATTAAAATAAATTGCGAAGAGGTAGCTATGGTTCCTCAACAAATGCTTGAGGCACACCGTCGATATATTGATATACACGTACCACAATCCGACGAAGAGACAATCGGGTGGTCCTCTTTACGTGACTTGAAAAACTGCATATCATCATACGATGCCGATAAAGACATCGAATTTTATGGCGATGCGCCACAATGCTTGCTACAAGTGCGTCCCGGTCAATTTGCGATTTTCTTTCCCGAAGACGCCCACGCGCCAAACATAGGCATAGGCAATCACCGCAAATTATGCGTGAAAATCCCCGTTGATTAAACTTTTGAGCCGACAATGGGTCAATATAATATGAGACGATTAATTTTTATCATATTAATATTCTGTCTAACCGCAGGAATATCGCGGGCATTGACATTGGCCGACGAAGACCTCAACTATAAAATAGTGTACAAATGGGGGCTTGTTAACACACAAGCCGGCAGAGCGACACTATCGTTACGCAACAACGGCAACAATTACCACGCAACCCTAATTGCCCGTTCAG